>JAAVAG010000192.1 GCA_014804185.1 Lachnospiraceae bacterium | reverse complement strand
ATTTCTTATATTTCTTTCCGCTGCCGCAGGGGCATGGATCGTTGGGATACACTTTATTGTTCTCCCGCTTGACAGGCGCCTTGGGCCCGCTGTTATCCTTATTGGTTCCGGTTACCTTGGCCACCTGCTCACGTTCCACTTTCTGCTGGATCTGCACGCGGAACAGCAGACGCACCGTCTCCTCTTTGATGTTCTGTGTCATCTCGTCGAACATCTCATACCCGCTCATGCGGTATTCCACCACCGGATCTCTCTGTCCGTAGGCCTGCAGGCCGATTCCCTGACGAAGCTGGTCCATATCATCGATATGATCCATCCATTTGCGGTCTATCACTTTCAAAAGGATCACACGCTCCAGTTCACGCATCATCTCCGCCTCCGGGAACTCCGCCTCTTTGTTTTCGTACAATTTGACGGCCTCTTCCTTCAGCTGCTGTTTAAGGCTGTTCTTTTTCAGTGTTTTAATTCTGCCTCTGGCGACCGGCTTGATCGGTATGGTCGGCAGGAGCAATGTGTTCAGTTCGTTCAGATCCCAGTCATTCGGATCCGCGTCATCCCCGATCACGATATCCACGCAATTTTCCGTGATATCCGTTACCATCTTCAGCACCACCTCGCGCATACTCTCGCCATCCAGCACGCGGCGGCGCTCTCCGTAGATAATCTCCCTCTGCTCACTCATGACATTGTCATATTCCAGCAGATTTTTACGGATGCCGTAATTATTATTCTCTATCTTTTTCTGAGCGGATTCTATGGCGTTAGACAGCATCTTGTGTTCAATTTCCTGATTTTCCGGAATACCCAGCGTATTGAACATACCGATCAGGCGCTCCGATCCAAACAGCCGCATCAGTTCATCCTGCAGGGAAATATAAAACTTGGATTCGCCGGGATCTCCCTGACGTCCCGCACGTCCGCGCAGCTGATTGTCGATACGCCTGGATTCGTGGCGTTCCGTACCGATGATCTTCAGACCGCCTGCCGCGCGCGCTTCCTCATCCAGTTTGATATCCGTACCACGACCGGCCATATTGGTAGCGATGGTGACAGCGCCATGGATACCGGCGTCCGCCACGATCTCCGCCTCCAGTTCATGGAATTTGGCGTTGAGCACCTTATGCGGAATGCCTCTTTTGCGCAAAAGACCGCTGATCTCCTCCGATGCCTCAATGGTGATGGTACCCACCAATACGGGCTGTCCCTTGGCGTGGGCTTCCTCCACCGCCTCCAGGATCGCATGCAGCTTTTCCTTTTTTGTCTTGTACACGGCATCCTGTTGATCCACCCTTGCCACCGGCACATTGGTGGGAATCTCAATGACATCCATGCCGTAGATATCGCGGAACTCCCGCTCCTCTGTCAGCGCTGTACCTGTCATACCGGCTTTCTTTTCAAAAAGGTTGAAGAAATTCTGGAATGTGATGTTCGCCAGCGTCTTGCTCTCCCGCTTGACTTTTACATGCTCCTTGGCCTCGATGGCCTGGTGCAGGCCGTCGGAATAACGCCGCCCCGGCATAATTCGTCCGGTAAACTCGTCCACGATAAGCACCTGATCGTCCTTTACCACATAATCCTGGTCCCGGAACATCAGATTGTGCGCCCGAAGCGCAAGAATAATATTGTGCTGAATCTCCAGATTCTCCGGGTCAGCCAGGTTTTCGATACGGAAGAATTTTTCCACCTTGTCGATACCTGCGGCGGTCAGATTCACCACCTTGTCCTTTTCATTGACGATAAAATCTCCCGTCTCCTCCTGGACAACTCCCATAATGGCGTCCATCTTGGAGAGTTCCTGCATATCGTCTCCCCTTTTCAGCTGTCTTGCAAGGATATCGCACATTTCATACAGCTTGGTGGACTTTCCGCTCTGTCCGGATATGATCAGCGGCGTCCTGGCCTCGTCGATGAGCACCGAGTCCACCTCGTCGATAATGGCATAATGCAGCCCTCTGAGCACCAGCTGCTTTTTATAAACCACCATGTTATCTCTCAGATAGTCAAAGCCCAGTTCATTATTGGTCACATAGGTAATGTCACAGTTATAGGCCTCTCTCCTCTCATCGGAGTTCATGCTGTTTAAAACAACTCCGACCTTCAGCCCCAGGAATTCATGGATCTGCCCCATCCATTCCGCGTCGCGGTGCGCCAGATAATCATTGACGGTGACCACATGTACGCCCTTGCCTTCCAGCGCATTGAGGTACGCCGGGAGCGTGGCTACCAGCGTCTTGCCTTCGCCTGTCTTCATCTCTGCGATACGCCCCTGGTGTATGATGATCCCGCCGATCAGCTGCACTTTATAGTGTTCCATATTCAGCACGCGGCTGGCGGCTTCCCTTACCGCTGCAAATGCCTCCGGCAGAAGATCATCCAGGGTCTCCCCCTCCGCCAGCCTCTTTTTAAACTCAGCTGTCTTATTTTTCAGTTCTTCATCGCTCAAAGCCTGCATGGCCGGGCGCAACTGCTCGATCTTTTCCACCTGGGAAGCAATTCTCTTCAGTTCCCTTTCGCTGTGAGTTCCGAATATTTTATCAACTAATTTCATCCCGATCCTCCATTAAAAGCCTAATGCCTATTGTAACAGATTTACCCGCCATAATCAACAGCAAATCCGGAACTGCTCATTGACCTGAATCTCCCTCTCTTCCGCCCAGCGCCTGCACTGCTGATAGGTTTCCTCATCCGACAGCACACCGGGCAGATGCGCATCATATCCTATAATCACCTCATTGCCCGTCCTGGCTGCGATCCGCCAAAAATCTTCCCTGGGATAATGTCTCTTCTCATAGACCCCAAGTCTGTTGATTTCAAGCGGCATTCCCAGCTTTTTGCAGCCCTCGCACAGCCTGCTCATATGCTCTTCATAAATATGAACATCTCCTGTAAAATGGATAATATCAGGATGTGCCAGAAAAGCGAACTTCCCCGTTCCAAGCCCCTCCAGGATCTGATCCACATACCGCGCCAGACGCTTCTCATCCCCCGATTTTCCGCTGCAGTAACGTCCCCGCTTCTCGTCGCCCCACTCCAGAAAGTGCTGTCCGAGAATCAAATAATCCACCGGATATGGCTCCAGCTTTTTCATCAGAAGATCAAACATTTCCGGCACATATTCCACCTCGAAGCCGATCAGAATCTGAATCCGGTCTTTATACTCTTCCCGCAGGCGCAGCAGCGTATCCACATATTCGGGCAGCTGCTCCATATCCATTCGTATTCCCGAGACAAAGTCTTTTTCATAAGGCTGCGGCACATGATCGGAAAATCCCAATGCTTCCATTCCGACAGACAGCGCCTCCTCAATAAATCCTTTTTCTGTTCCGCCGGCATGTTTGCACCTGAATGTATGTGTGTGATAGTTTGCACGCTTCATCGCTTTTACATCTGCCTTTCCGCCGTTTCGGCATAACGCGCAAGGATATAATCCCTGCACTGAATCTGATTCTCCGGAGTGGTGTCCTCCAGCGTCGCGTGAATAAAGGGTTTCTTTTCCCGGATAAATTTCATCAGCGCAGTATAGTCCATCATCCCCAGTCCTGCCCCCACATATTTCAGACTTCCGTCCTCGGGTATAAAATCTTTTATATGGATCATGGCCACATCGTCCCCCAACAGATCGATGGCCTCCTCCACCACCTCCGCCTGCTGCCTGTAATTGCAGTAATCCAGCAGATTTGCAGGGTCAAGAATAATCTGCAGATTTGGGGAGGCAAGGGTATCAAGCACCTGTCTGGCCCTTGCGGGATTATACACAATATGCCTCCATACCGGCTCTATTCCCACCACAACACCCATCTGTTCGGCATACCTGACTACGGGCCGGAGCCTGTCAATAAAAAGGTTCAGCGCCGCGTCACTGTGACATTCCGGCACGAACGCATAGTCTGCATTGGGGGCCCCCGTCTCGGTACCTACCACGCCGCATCCCAGCCAGGACGCAAAACGGATATGAGCCAGATAGCGGTTTGCAATCTCCTCAAGCTGTCGTGGATCCGGATGTGCCAGATTGAGATAGCATCCCAGAACGGCAATATCCACCTGATTTTTTTCAAAAATTTTTTTCAGATACATGGCAAGCCCCGGGGTCAGGGCAGCGTCCTCAGTGGAAAACTCCGTAATCACCTTTCCTAGGGTAAGATGTCCGCACTGAAATCCCATGGCATGTACTTCCGCGATTCTCTCCTCGATGGGCAGATTCTTTGTATCATGTAAACGTATGCCCAGCTGCATGTTCAGCCCTCCACTTCCTATATGTGCCGAGAGCCATACTTCCCACAGGCGTATGGCTCTCGGTTCGGTCAGATCTTCTGTTTTTTAATATGTCATGGCCTCTTCTTCGCCGTTTAACACACGCAGAGCGCCCTGTGCCAGCGCAAGCAGTTCATCCTCCCCGGGATATACGGTAAAGGGCGCAATCCATCCGGCTCTCTCTTTCAGAGCCTCTATCACTTCCTTACCATACGCAATACCCCCGGTCACAATAATCTGATCCACTTTGCCGTTTAAGACACACGCCATGGAACCGATATCCTTGGACACCTGAAGAATAAACGCGGCCTTGGCCTCCTGCGCATGAGCATCCCCGCCGTCTGCCAGCTTTGTCACCTCGCGCATATCGTTGGTGCCAAGGTACGCGTTGAAACCGCCCTTGCCCACGATCTTACTATACACTTCCTTTTCCGTATATTTCCCGGAAAAACACATTTTAATCAGTGCCCCCGACGGAACCGCTCCCGCGCGCTCCGGTGAAAACGCTCCGTCGCCGTCCAGCGCATTAAACACATCGATCACCTTTCCGTTTTCATGCGCGCCCACAGACACACCGCCGCCCATATGCACCACGATCAGACGCAGGGACTCATAAGCTTTCCCTGTTTCCTTTGCATATCTCTTGGCCACCGCTTTCTGATTCAGCGCATGGAACACGCTCGTTCTGGGCAGTTCCGGAACGCCGGAATATCTGGCGATGGGCATCAGTTCATCCACCACAACAGGATCCACAATATAGGAGGGGATTCCCAGTTCATCCCCGATCTCTCTTGCCAGAATGCCGCCCAGATTGGAGGCGTGCTGCCCCTGAACACCCACTTTCAGATCCTCCAGCAGTTCATCCGTCACCGCATAGGTTCCGCCGGGTATGGGTTTGAGCATACCGCCGCGGCCCACCACAACTTTCAGGGATCTGACGTCAAAGTTTTTGCTCTCCAGCAGATCCGTAATAATCTTCTTCCTAAAATCCTTCTGCTCCACAATGGAGGCATATCTGCCGATCTCCTCCGTGGAATGCCGCAGGGTCTCTTCAAATAAAAGGGTTTCATCCTCAAACACACCGATCTTGGTGGAAGTGGAACCCGGATTGATAATCAGACTTTTTATGGACATTTTCTTCTTCCTCCTGCTCAATTTCTCTGTTATGACCGTGTCTGCGATATCCATCGCCATCTCTGCCGCAAACTCAATGACCTCTTCAATCATTTTTCTTCAACTCCTCAGCAACCACCGCTGCCAGCGCCATGGAGTTTACTTTGGTTTCAAACGTATCGGAGCGGCTGGTCAGGATGACAGGCACCTTTGTTCCCGTGAGGATACATCCGTTTTTCACACCGGGCACCATGTGCACAATAGCCTTATAGACCAGATTGCCCGCATGGATATCCGGGAACAGCAGGATGTCAGCATCTCCCTGTATTTTCCTGCCTGTGGCCCCTTTGTGTTTCGCAGCCTCCGGATCAATAGCCAGATCCAGGGACAGCGGCCCGTCTATGATACATCCTGTAATGTCCCCGGCCTCGTTCATCTGCGTCAGCTGCTCAGCCTCCACCGTAACGGGCATCTTGGGATTCACCACCTCAACCGCGGCAAGCGGCGCGATCTTAGGGCACTCCACACCGCAGGCCCTGGCCACGGGAAGCGTATTGTTTATGATATGTACCTTGTCCTCCAGTGTGGGATAGGTCATAAACGCCACATCCGTCAGAAACAGAAGCTGCTCGATCCCGGGAATATCAAACACGCACACATGGGAAAGCGGTCCCCCAGTGCGCAGCCCCACTTCCTTGTCCAGCACACTCTTCAAGAAATTCTTTGTGTCGATAAGTCCTTTCATATACATGTCCGCCTTGCCCTCGTGCGCCAGTTTCACCGCTTTCAGGGAAGCCTGGATCATGTCCGGCTCGTCAATGATCTCATAACCTGTCAGATCCATTTCTATGGAAGCCGCGATTTCTCTGATTTTGGCCTCGTCCCCCACAAGGATGGCATCCGCAATGCCGCGTTTTTTCGCCTCGGCTACCGCCTCCAGCACAGCCTCATCCTGCGCCACGGACACGGCCACTTTCTTCGTACCGCACTCATTCACCTTTGCGATCAGTTCGTCAAATCCCTTTTTCATCTCTGCACCCTTTCCGCCCGCTTCCGGCAGGCGTCCTTTTACTCGAAATTTCATCGTTAAAATAATATCACGATTGCCCGCGGAAATCAACCCTTACGGCTGCCGCGGAAAACACAGCCGCCCTTACAGCAGTTTCTCCAGCCTGCCATATTCCTCCTCTGTCAGGTTCATAATCCCCCCGTGGCGCTTCTTTAAAACTCCCATGTCAAATTCACTCTCATCCGGTATGGTAAAATTCCCGTCGGACAGCTTTTCCGCCACAAGAGGAAGATATCCCTTTCCCGCCGCAAAGCGATCCACCACAAGACACCATTTTCCGCTGTCATTCAGTCTGAAAATCTCCGGCCCCTCCACGCCGCAAAGCTCATCCAGCACAGGGGAACTGACTCTGTGGAAAGCGTCCTTGTGCAGGGATTCTCCGAACTCCACCCGGATCCTGGCCGTGGTCTCGTCCTTGGAATACCGGTAATACCCCTCCGCCGTCTCCACAATGGTCGTATCGATCACATGCCTTTCGCTCTCCAGGTACAGCTGCGGTTCGGTAAAGGTACGAAAATCCCGTGTGTAGACGGCGTAGATCCTCTGTTTGGCTGCTTCCTCCCCGGGCAGTTTTACCATGGACGCAAAAAAAACCATGAACGCATCTTTTTCCCTGTCATAAACAGCCTCCGGGGCCCACACGCACCCTGCTTCCCGCAGGCCCACCTCGCAGGCCCTGGGCCCCTGCCAGTTTACAAGATCCTCAGACTCCCACACGATAATATCTCTGCTGCCGTCATACTGCGCCGCCTCCCAGCCCTTGCCCGCACCGATGCGCAGATCCGTTGCCATCAGATAATATTTGCTCTTTTTTTCCGCCTCCCCTGCAGGCCATGGGCTCCGGATAATAAACGGATCCCGCACACCACACTCACCGATATGGGAGCGCAGCATGGGCTTTCCTCCGTTCAGATCCTGCCAGTGCAGTCCGTCCCTGCTCAGAGCAAAATAAACCTGCTCTCCGTCCTCCTCTTCCCCGATAAAATGCACAAACAAATATCCTGTATATTCCATGTCTTCTCTCCTTTCCGGAATCCCGCCTGCTCACCCGCAGACGCGGCGCTCTTTGCCGGATCTTGCTCTCTTAAAAACCCCGCAGGTAAAACGATGTCGGAAAACACTTTTCCAGTATCCTCATCACCGGAACGATACTGCTCAGGTCAATAAATACCGGCGCACACACCAGGCACGCCAGAAACAAAAAGGGAATGCACCCGGCCAGTATACTCTCCCGGCGCAGAATCCACTGCAGCACGCAGCCGTACCCGGTCAGCAGCAGAGCATAGACAAGCAGATAAAGAAATTCTCTCCTGATCCCCCGGCAGGCGCCCGCCGCAAGCAGCGCCGCATAGCCTGCACAGGTTCCCAGACATACCGGCAGACCTACGGCAAGCACGGCAGGCGCCACCGGGGATCTTCCTATAAAAAATCCCTTGTGACGGTCCCGCAGGGCATCCATAGCGCCCATCAGAGCGCACGCATAGATCAGCGCGGCGGCAGCGCCCCTTGCGGGAAATATACCGCCTGCAGGATTTTTTTCTCCGCTCTCCGCTGTTTCTGTTTTCTCTGCAATTCCCGCCCCATCTTTGGTTGACTCATTTGGTTTATCCTCTGTCCGCTTCGCCTCATCATGCCCGATATACCTTGTCTCCACGGAAAATGTACTTCCGTCCTCCAGCTTTTGAAGCAGCACCGCCAATACAAACTCCTGCTCCCGCATCTCTGCGGAAACCTCCGGCCCCATTCTGTCCAGAATATACCCTGTAAACCATTCCGACGAAACCACCTGAAAAATGCGGCTGAACATCGTTTCGTTGACCACATCAGTCGCGATCGAATTGGAAGATTCATACGCCTCCACGGCCCAGTACCAGTCATCCTCCCCAAATCTCTGCATCAGATTCTCCGGCAGAATATATCCGCATTCGGCTTTTCCGGTAATCACATCCTCTTTCAATTTCTCCGGCGTATCGCAAAAATAGATTCTGACATAACCTGCATCCTCACACAGCGCTTCCTCCCATTTATCGCGGTCCGGAGCATAGACCGCCACCCGAAGCGACGTTTCGCCGCTCCGCGCAAGGCCCTGCATCCCCGCCACGGCCAGCGGCATCAGGCATAAAAGAACCAGAAAACTCTTTCTTCTCAGCAGACGTTTCATCAATATTTCACACAGCACCAATTTCTCTTTCATCTGCTTTCACCCGTCCGTTCATACCAAAACACACTCAGCAGCAGCGCTCCCGCTGCAAATGCCGCCATGACAGCCATATCTCCCAGCTCGCCCGGCGCGCCGCCCAGAAAACAACTCCATGCCTGCCGGAAACCGCGCATGGGCAGGAATTTTCCAAGGCTCCGCAGAATCTCCGGCAGCAGCGCCTCCGGCACAAAACATCCGCACAAAAATCCCATACATAAACTGCCCGCCGCAGTCAGGAAAATCCGGCTGACAGGCCGATGCAGAAACAGTCCGGCTGTCTGGTGCATGGCGGCTGCGCACATCAGAGTCAGAAAAATGCCGGGCAGACCGCCTGGGTTTATCTCAATCGCCCCTCCGAAAGGTGAAAGAAAAAGGATTATGAGGGGAATCAGCATAGCCAGCGCCAGAAACACGGTCAGAACACACCACTTTCCAAGCACCTGTGCGCCTCTGCCAATCCCCGTTCCCGCCAGGAGTTTTCCCCGGACAAATGCCTCCCGGTCACTCCCCTCCAAAACCATGCCCATGCACAGCAAAATAACCGAAAAACCCGCGCCCACATAATAATGCAGCAGTCCGCTGTCACCTGTCCCGGACAGATTTCTGACCCGAAACAGCTTTTCACGATCCAGTGCAAGGTTCAGATTGTATCTGTCAATCTCCGCATATAATTCCGAGAGATTTCCCTCCATTCCGCAGGTGACCCAAAATTCGTGTGCGGCATAGATTTCCCCCTGGGCCAGTCCCAGCATGGAGACGCCCGCTTCCGTCATTTCCTGAAACAACATGGCAGCCATGCCCATATCCTCTCTCAGATAAAGCGCTGCGGGCACATTGCTGCCATTCAGAATATGTTCCACTACCTGATCAGGCAGTTCCACCATGGCTGCCGCCTCGCCGCTCTGCAGCATCCGCAGTCCCGTCTCCGGATCCGTTTGCTCAAATCTGCACCACCCTTTCAGGGAATCCATATTTTCCACAAAAGAAATCGCCAGCTGCGTGAGTTCATCCTCCCGGGCCGCCACTGCAACCACAGCCGTATTTTGCTCAGGCTGTTTCTCCAGAATTATCTGCCCGCAAAGCAGCATGCCGACGGCAATCCCCGTGAGCAAAACGGCGCCCGATAGAACAAAGGGCAGCCGACAGGCCACCCTTTTCCATTCCAATGTCAGCCAGACAAAATATTTACGCATACTACACAATTCCTTTACCACAGCAGTCCTGTACCGAGACCCAGCATTTCCTGCACATTCATCACCATCTCATAGACAAGCGTCATGATCTCATTTTCAGACATAGTCAACAGATTCGTCGCGCTCCCGGGAATCTCGACCTTTCCCTCCAACGGCCCCACTTCATAGGTTCCTCTGATTTTCAGCAGCATCTCATCGTTCATTCGCAGGCTAGCGGATCCTACATTTAATGTAAACGCCTCTCCCTTACGGATATTCTCAAAATCCCCTTCCAGGTTTACCGACAGTTTTTCATCCTCCACATATATCATAAAATCGATATCAAAGTCATATGTCTTCAGATCCCATCTGTTGGAATAAACGGCGCTTATGGACTCTTCCTCTCCGCCGTATGCATCGTATCCTGTGAGAGTAATCTCAAAACGATTGTCATAGATGTCTTTCCCGCATTCCGCGGTTCTTGTAAATGCAATGCCCAGACTTTCCTCCGGCGTTTCGCCTATCAGCTTTATCATACCGCTGACATCATCCAGCGTTCTCTCCGAACCGTTAAAGTCCACGGCAAAAGCAAATCCAATATCGGAGGTATCCAGTCTGATCGGCTCCGGCGTGGCCATATGAACAATCCTGTCTTTCTTGTCCAGATAAAATATAAGTTCCAGATCATCCGTAAATCTGGCGTCCAGAATGCTGACCACTTCCTCCCATATCTCGTCGATATCTGTCGGGACATCCAGGTTCTCCATCATTCTGTCTTTCACCATCTGCCCATACTGACCACTGCGGATTTCTTCCTGCAAATCGTCCAGAAATCCGTTCAGCGCCTCTTTGTTCAAAATCACTCTGTAGCCGTCGCAGGATTCCTTTTTTCCGCCTCTTTCGATCTCAATACTGGTGTCCGTGGCTTCTGCGGTCATCGTCTGAAGAATCTGCTCCATATCCTCAGTCATCCGCTTCAGTGCTTCTTCCCCAAAGAGTTCTTCCGCAGTCTGCGCCTCTTCCGTCTCATCGGACTTTGCCCAGAGTTCAAATCCCAGATCCTCATCCAGCGTCAGCCCCGTCATTTCCGCCCATGCCGACGCGTTAAACTTGCGTCCCAGCTGCTCTGTCTCAAAGCTGTACGTATTTTCCGCCAGTTCCGGACAAGTCAGATAGACTCTGTCTGCGTCCGCAGATATGAGCAGCTGCAGCAGCTGCATATTGCTGATGCTAAGGGTGATCTCGGTGTTCTGCTGTTTCTTTGTCCTGTCGATGTCAGATCTCGCATCAACCCCAATCGTCGGGACGTCCATATCCGGCACGGTGAGATCCATGGAAATATTGACAGATGCAGACTCCTCGCTCATCATCTTCTGAATCTGCTCCCATCCAAGCTGATCTTCAATGGAACTTCCATAGACTTCGGATTCCTTTGCCCAATTCCGAATTCCCTTGCCGATCTTTGCCTGCGGGGAATCTCCAAGCAGTAAAAGCAGCACGCATGCCACCGCTCCAATCAGCAGAATGCCCAGAGCGACAAAAGCAATGATCAGCCCCGCCCTGCTTTTCTTTTTCTTCTGAGGCGGCTGTGGCTGCAAAGCTGCCGCATACGGATTTGGCTGCTGGCCATATGCATTCGGCATTTGCCCATAATAGGCTCCGGACTGCGGCTGCTGGCCGTAGTAGGTTCCCGCCTGATTTCCCGTATCCGGCGTCTGTGTCATATTCATATTGTCTTCCATAGCATTGCTCCTTTCCCCTCCGGGTCGGCTTCCCTGCACGTCCCGCCTGCAAGCACATAAAGTTTGCTGCACAACTCCAGTTCGCTCTCATCATGGGTGGTAAAAATCACCGTACCGCCCCACTGCCTGAATTTTTCCAGATACATTCTCACATCTCTTTTTCCCGGCATATCCAGAGCCGCGCTTGGTTCGTCAAGAATCAGCACACCCGGACGGTTCGCCAGTGCCGCTCCGATGCTCAGACGCTTCTCCATGCCTCCGGAAAGCTGCCCGACTTTCATCCTGCACATTTCCCCCAGTCCCAGTTCCCCGAGAAAACCCGTCTCCAGTTCCTGCCGCAGCAGCTTCCTGTCCACATACCACAGCAGCAGATTATCCCACACGGTCAATTCCGGCATCAATATGCTCCGCTGAGGCACATATCCGATGGCACGCCGGTAACGTTTCCATGCCGCCCTTCCCGTCACTTCCTGTCCGCAGTAAAAAATACTGCC
Organism: Lachnospiraceae bacterium; assembly: GCA_014804185.1. GTDB lineage: Bacteria > Bacillota > Clostridia > Lachnospirales > Lachnospiraceae > Acetatifactor. Next base: position 1,567 of record JAAVAG010000192.1, on the reverse strand, counting down.
CCCGGCAGGCGTCCGTATCCCCGCCAGAATCGCCAGCAGGGTGGATTTGCCGCATCCGTTGGCGCCGATAATCCCCACACAGCTGCCCTGACCGATCTCTATATTCACATCCGAAAGGACATGTTTTTTTCCATATGAACTTTGAATATGGCTCGCTGCGATCAGATTCATATTACACTGTAACTCTTCTTTGTTTCTTATTTCCTGCATATTGTATCACTTTGTGCGTAATTTCACAAGACCACATTCTGTAAGATGCCTCATCCTTTCCCTTTCGCCCTCGTCATCTTATAGAGTTCCTCGGCCGCCAGACGGGTCTTGGCCACGATATCGCCGCCCTCTGTGGGAAAACAGTAGTAGAGCGCCTCCGCATTGCCGATGCAGATCATATCCCCCACTTCATACCAGTAATAATCCGAATAGAGACTGTAGGAGGCGGCGGGTTTCTGTGCATAATCCAGTTTCCCGTCACAGCCGGTGAGGCGAAAGCCCTCCGTGGTATGACGCAGCTTTCCGCTGCCCACCCGGTATATGCTTTTGGTATTTACCATCATACAAATATCCACAGGCACATCCAGACAATATGTGCCCTCCTGCAGCTGCTCCCGCACGCACTCCCGCTCCCAGCGGTACCAGTCGGGAATATGGGAAAACTCCGTCTCCCCCTCCAATGCTTTTAGGAAACCATACTCTGTCAGTTCATATTCCTTCCCGCAGTTCCCACAGGTGAGCAGGGTTCCTTTGCCCAGCATCTTTCCCTCGGCTCTGCAGCGTGGGCACTTGTACAGGACGCGGTTCAGGCAGTCCGCCCGAAACGACTCCGCTATGCGTATATTGTTTTCCTGCTGCCAGCGGAAATTGTCAAAAGAAAATTTCTCCCGCAGAATCCCATTCAGTTCCTCCGCCGATTTTGTTTTGATTTCCTCCGGCGACAGCAAATATTCCATATCCGCCGACACGTCCACTCTGCGCAGTTTCAGATTGTTGTAAAGCGGATCTCTGGCAAAAGCTCCATAGGTGCGGATCATCACCACCGGAACCCCCAGCATCTTCAGACACTTACCCATGCTCTCCGGCAGCGGCGTCGCCGTACCGTCAAAGCTGTAGCTGGCCTCCGGATACATCAGCACGGAGCATCTCAGTTTTTTCAGCGCATAGAGCATGTCGCGCACAAGCAGCATATCCGAGACAAATTTCCGTGTCGGAATACAGCCGATGGCCCGCATAAGCCAGTTTTTTCCCACAAAACCGTCGGAGGTGCACACAATATTAAAGGGACGCGGATACAGAAGTGTAGCCGCTATTTTCAGATCGATGAAACTGGAGTGGTTCATGAGGATCAGGCAGGGTTCGCGTTTCCCCAGCTTTTCCATTCCTATTGCACGATGGGTGAAATTCGTCTTTTTCAGTTCGGTAAACGAGAGGAGTTTCAGCAGCAGCCGAAAAATCCGCACCGGCCTCACCGGCCTTACGTGCACACCCACCGGACGCGCCAGCACATCCTCATACGCCATTTCCTTTATCCTGATCCTCATCTATACCCCCCTATCCGATATCCGTCATCAGT
>JAAVAG010000191.1 GCA_014804185.1 Lachnospiraceae bacterium | reverse complement strand
TCATGCTTAACATCTGTTTTTTCAGATTTCCTCTGTTTTTATACATCCCCATAATTGCTAAAACGGCAATACAACTCCAATCAGCGGGGAAAGCGCTCCATACCAGAATAAATGTTAGGACAGATTTAAAAAAATGGTTCATCCTGAACTTGGTATCTTGCAGCCACATTACCAAAGCGGAAATAAATAATGGGTACATTACGCTTGTCTGATTAAATATTCCCGTGCGAAACGGTATGGGATTGATGTCAAATGCAAAACAATATGCAAAGTGAGACAGGATCGCAAATACCAACAACCGCAGGATATATTTCTTTCTGCTGTGCGTGTAATAATATCCCTCACAAATGAAAAACCACATTATTGGTGCGGTTAACCGACCGATGATATGCAGAAAAACGGAGACCGGATTTGCCGGAAATCCGGGATAAATCAGATCTGAAAAATGGTCGATTGTCATTGCTGTGACAGCAATTAATTTTAAGTGGTTTGCGTTTAGTTTCTTTTCCATATTTCAATCTCATTTTCAAAGTATTGTTCCTGAAAATGCACTGCCTCTTTGATTTCTTCTTTCGTAAAATATATTCCCTCAGGCGCCGCCGCAAGCTTATCTTCCATGTCGTTATGCCGATGTATGATTCCGATAATACGGGCTGCATATTCGCTTACCGGAACCTCTACGCCGAGCAGATAAACGTCCAGTTCCTCGCCGTCGCCGCCGGGAACGTCCGGGATATATCCATAATTGACGGGATAGATGAGATCTGTATGCGTGGGGTGCGCGCTGCCCATCGGACGGTCAATTTTTATGTCTACCATTTTCCCGAGATAAGAATAAACAAGCGCTTTTCTCAGGGTGTAAATGATAAAATCGTGTTTTCCCTGAAGATATTTTTCTCTGCCGCTGTCAACGGGCGCCTGTAAGGCAAGAGATACTTTCAGATCCTCGTACGCTTTTGCGGCGGAAGGCGTGTTGTTAAGATAATCCCTGAAATTGATATAGTTTATCCAGGCCGTACTGTTTGTAAGGACGACGTGGATAAAATGTGTCTGCAGATCTCCTGAGCCGTCATAATAGCTGCCGCAGGCAAACAGCAGTTGGTCTCTGATAGAAGCCTGCGCCTTAGGACGATAGTAGAAACCATCTTCTCTGAGTTCTTTTTCACAGGCAAGAATATCATCAAAGCAGTCAACTGCAACGGCAATGTCAATGATAGGCTTTGCTTTTATGGACAATATGGAAGTACTGCCGACGTGCTGGATATCTTTGGCGACATTGCCCAATATCTTTTTCAGGCGGAGAATGGTGTTTTGGGCTTCTGTCTCCCATGCCTTTTCGTGTTCGCACAGTTTTACGGTTCCTCGTCTTAATCCGATCATTTTAACCTCCCGAAGTGTTGTATAAGTATGAAAATCAGCCCATCCCGCTTATAGTTTACTCTGTCTTTGCCGGAGTGTCAATGCGCGCAACTGCCCTGGGACGGATCTCTTCAGCATTGACAAAATTCGCTGAAAGTGATATCCTGATCTCAAAATTGCGAAACTTTACGAAAAAATGAAAACGCAAACAGGAGGATCAGGATTACGATGAAACAGGGATGGAAAATGGGGAAGCGGTTTTTGGCACTGTTTATGCTTGCCGCGATGCTCATCGGATGTCTGGGGGCATGCGGCGGAAAAGATGACTGGCGTTCCAGGGAAGTTTCGGTAATAGACGACAATTACCGCACCTGGTACGAGATTTTTGTCTACTCGTTCTGTGACAGCGACGGGGACGGCATCGGAGATCTGCAGGGAGTGATCTCGAAACTGGATTATATTGAAGATATGGGCTTTAACGGGATCTGGCTGATGCCCATTATGCCCTCCGGAACTTATCACAAATATGATGTCAGAGATTATATGAGCATCGATCCGGCGTACGGCACGATGGAGGATTTTGAGGAATTGGCGGGCGAGTGTGAAAAGCGGGGCATCAAGCTGATCATCGATCTGGTACTCAACCACACTTCTTCGGAGCATCCGTGGTTTACGGCCGCCTGTGATTATCTGAAAGGATTGGGAGAGGGGGAGGAGCCCTCCGCAGCGGAATGCCCTTCTTATGAGTATTACAATTTTGTCAAGGGAAATCCCTCCTCAAATACATGGTATCAGGTGGGTTCTTCGGATTATTACTACGAAGGTGTATTTTGGAGCGAGATGCCGGATGTGAATTTTGAAAGCCAGGCGCTGCGCGGAGAATTTGAGGAGATCATGAAGTTCTGGCTGGACAAGGGCGCAGGCGGATTCCGGCTGGACGCGGTGAAAGAGTTTTACAGCGGGGCCACAGGCAAAAATGTGGAAGTGCTTACCTGGGTTAACGACTATGTGAAATCCGTAAAACCGGATGCCTATATGGTGGGAGAAGCCTGGGACGGTCTTGCCACCTATGCACAGTACTATGCCAGCGGGATCGACAGCTTTTTTGATTTTGAATTTGCGGATTCCTCAGGCGTGATCACCAAGACGCTTACCTACACCGGAGAGACAAACAGCGCGCAGGCATATGCCAAGGCGCTGGTGCGGGTGCAGAATGCCATACGGGAATACCGGGAGGATGCCATCGACGCGCCGTTTTTTGTCAACCATGATCTGGCCAGAGCCGCTGGATACCTGCGCTATGACGAGCGCAAGATCAAGATGGGGGCGGCGCTGAATATATTGATGAGCGGGAGCGCTTTCGTGTATTACGGCGAGGAGATCGGCATGACCGGCAGCGGGAAAGATGAGAACAAGCGCGCGCCCATGTACTGGTCGGCGCAGGCCGATGCGCAGGGGATGACCCGGGGGCCGCAGGATATGGAGCCGCAGGAAAACCGGTTTGCCTGTGCGGAGGAGCAGATGAAAGATGACTCTTCCATATACAGCTTTTTCAAGGATACCATTTTGCTTCGCAACCAGAATCCCGAGATTGCAAGGGGAACCGTAGCGCGGCTGGAGGAGATCACGGATCTGGATATCGCCGCTATCTCCAAAACCTGGAACGGGACGACGATCTATCTGATCTACAATCTGTCCGAGACGGATGCGAAAGAGGTGACACTGTCTCAGGAACAGTACGGCTATTCGGAGATTGCCGGTTATCTCTCTGCGGACGGAGAAGAGGTCACGTTAAAAGGCGATACGCTCACAATGCCGTCTTACAGCATAGTGGTTCTTCGGTGAGGGTTGATTTTATACACATTTATAAAAACAGCAGGGCATTACCGCCCTGCTGTTTTTGCAGGCAGATGAGTTCCCTTTTTCAGAATCCATACCGCATAGACCAGGGAGACCAGTGTCAGCGCGGCGGCCGTGGCAATCGCCAGTCCATCCGAACCATCTCCGGCAAAGGCGCTCAGGGAATTGACCGCACTGTGGGTGATTATGCAGGGCATCAGACTTCCGGAACGATGGAAAATAACGGTAAAAAGAAAACCGATGGCGCATGCATAGCAGACCTGCAGCAGCGTCGGCAGTATTTCCGCACCGTTCAGGAGATTGACGATGTGGCCGATGCCGAAAGTAAGGCTGGAGATGATTACCGCCCGTTTCAAATTTTCCCTGCAGAGGGCTTTGAACAGAAAACCCCTGAAAATGATTTCTTCTATAAATCCAACGCCCAGCATACTGACCACATATAAAAAAGTTTCCAGAGGTGTAAAACGCATAGCAAAGCCGCGCCAGAGATTGGTGGATGCGATGAGGGCAAGCGGCAGAAAACAGAGGTAATCTTTCCACTTTCCTTTTATTTTGCACAGACCGTATTTTTCCGCAAGGCCGTTTTTAAGGAGCCAGACTGTCAGAAAGACGGTGATTGCGGCGCACAGAGGGGCGGTGAGGATTTTTGCAGTTCCCAGATCTGCTGAAAGGCTGTCCGCGGCGCTGAACAGCACGACGTACAAAACAATCCAGATCAGGGAAAAGGTCAGTTCATTCTTCTGATAAATGTGTTTCATCGTATTCTTCCTCCGACAGATGTATTGCGCCTTTAAATACGCGTTCCAGATCCATGGAAATAACCGCTTCATCATATTCCAGTGTATTATTGGCAAACATGCTGGCATATCCGTGTACGAACAGAAACAGTGTCCGGAAGATGATTTTTGCCTGAGTGATACTGACGCCAGCCGTTTTGCCAAGCACTGTGAGCACGGGGATGAGATCCTCCGAATCGATCAGCGAGGAAATGTCTTTTCCTGAAAATTCATCGGACTGGAACAGCAGCCGGAACAGTTGTTTTTCTGTCTGTGCGAACCGGATATAGTTCAGCCCGATCTCCAACATGGGATTGTCGCCTTGAAGAGCCATAATATATGCCGTATGGCGGGAATCCGCCAGTCGGTAGACCTCTCTTTTTATGTCTTCTATTTTTTTAAAGTGGTACATGACAGGCTGTGTGGAGCAGTCCAGCCTTTGGGAAACGGTGCGGGCATTGACATTCTCAATACCGGATTCTCTGGCTATTTCAAATCCGGCTTCCAGAATCATTTCTCTTGTGATTTTTGCTTTTGGCGGCATATGCAAAATCCCTCCCGATATATAATTTGTGTTATGTAATTTGTGTTATATAATGACGATTATATAATAGAACACACTATATGTCAACAAGTGTTATAACATATAAGAGGTTTCTTAATCGACTTCATATCAGGTGGATGGCAGTGATAGAATTTCTTCGTTTCGGATTATCGCTGAAAGTCTTTTTCAGGCCGGTAATCTCCTGCGAGCATCAGGCGGATCACCTGCATCCCCACGTCATAGTGCCATCCCACACCGAAGCCGGAGATCATCGCACCCACAAAGCCAAGTTCTTTCACACAGCGTTCCAGCTCTTTCGCTGCTGCCTGTCCATCACCCAGGGGGAGATGGGCAAAGAGATAGAAGCGCCCGGGATAGGCCGAGGCTTTCTCCGCCATTTCCCGATTCACCTCTTGACAGAGCGTCACAGAATATTCCGGCTCCATGGTGGCCGGAAATTCACTTGATGATCTCGCTCTTTTTCATCACTGCGCCATAGGGCTCTCTTGCGCGTATGAAGTTGGCCCGACAGATCACTGTCTCACCCACGGCGGTTTTTTCGTCAATGGTTTTGGCATGTTCTTCCTCTGTGAAGATCACCAGCGCATAGCACCGGCCGTCCACACGGTCAGAAAGTTCAATTGAGGGCACATCCCAAAGATCGGGACATATCTTTCGCACAACGCCAGTCACTTCCACACGATGGTTATGGTATTTTTCCGATGCCGCATTGTAGTCCTTCATGAATTCACGGAAGAAGTCTTTCACTGCAAAAGGAGCATCCTGCTTAATAGCGGGGCGGTCATGGGTCTCGGAATATTTGAGTTCCTCCCGGCTATTCGCACGTGCTTCAGGGGGAATAGGCTTTTGTGCGGGGAGATGTTCTTCTGGAGATATTGGCGCTCTGGCGATGATCTCACTCTTTTTCATCACTGCACCGTAGGGTTCCATTGCGCTCAGAAAGTTAGCCAGACAGACCACGGTCTCGCCCACAGCAGTTTTTTCCTCTATTTCCCTGGCGTGTTTTTCCTCTGTAAAAATCACCAGCGCGCAGCACCGACCGTCCACACTGTCGGAAAGTTCGATAGAGGGAAGTCCGTGAGGATCGGGGCCAATGCGGCGCACCACGCCGGTCACTTCGATGCGGCGCCTGGCGTATTTGGCCTCCGCTGCGTCGTAATCCTCTGTAAATTCCCGGTAGATCGACGCTGCGTCCACGGGGATGGCCTGCTCAAAAGCAGGGTAGTTATGGGTCTCGGCATATTTGATTTCTTCCATGCGCTTTGCCTGTTCCTCGGGGGAACGAGGTTTTAGTTGGGGGATCAATTTTTCTGTCATAGTTGTTGCTCCATTCTCAAGTTTATTTTCAATTTTTTGAATTTCAGATGGGAAATGGTAAGTTTCCCGAACTTCCGCAAAGAAACATTCGCTGACTTCATCATAGACTTTTTGCACCGTTTCCGGCTTGTCGTCCCCTGGCAGTTCGTCGCCGCAGGGCAGGCCGGTGTGGTTAAACAGCCATGAAACGCATTTATAACTCTTGCGGTACTTCTCGAATTCCGACGGGTCCACAAAGGCTTTCGGGTCGGGCACAACAGGGATGAGCATATCCCGTTCGTAGATGCAGTCCATCCCCTTGATCTTCCAGACGCCGTCCACCTTGACCACCCGGTAGAGCAGCTCGGCCCAGCCTAAACGATGGTATTCAATGAGCTTCGTGATATTATGCTTTTCCAGCATGGCTTTCGCGTCATCCTGATATAGAGGCAGATCATAAAAATGTTTGCACATAGGTTTTGCTCCTCGATAAAAATATTTCATTGCACATACAGTGCGACTCTGAAAGT
>JAAVAG010000190.1 GCA_014804185.1 Lachnospiraceae bacterium | reverse complement strand
TTCTTATTATGTGAATGTCAGTACATACGCAATCGGCGGTGTCAGCGATGAGACAGTTTTCTACGACGGATATGTTGACGGAGTTTCCTGTCATCTGCCTGATTTGCCGAAAGGCACGGATTTGGTTCTTAAGATCGATCTTGTCAAAAAATATTCCCTGTTTGGAAAAGAGTATATACAGAAACAGGCTTCTATTGAGCGTCCTTTTAATATTCAGGATCCTGTAATCAAAAATCTGGATTGGGAAGTCGATGAGGAGGCTGGAACAGCTCTCGTAAGTTTTGATTTCCAGGGAGGCAACAGCTGTAGTATTTATGTTATGGAGCAGGGCAGCAAGAGGTTTCTGAAGACTGTGAATGAGGACAGCATAGAACTGAATTTAAAGGAAGAATTATGGATACCAACGCCGGAAAATCCCTGTACTCTGGTGTTTGTGCCCGGCAGCCGTATGCTCGGTATGGCTGTTTACAATGGTGAATCCAAAGAACTGGCGGTCACATGGGAAGATTTTGCGGCCCGGGATATTCATCTGTCGGTGGACATTATAGACGGCTGTGTGTGTTATCTGGAGTGGGATGAAGTGAACAGCGATTCCTATGAAGTTCAAATGCGAAATAATGACAGCGGTGTATGGGAGACGGTAAAGAAAGTCACGAAAAACGAGGAGTGTACATACATTTCTCCCAGGCTGGATCCGGGCGCGGGCTATTCTTTCCGTGTGGTTGCGGAACTGGCTGATTATGTGGCAGTTTCCGAAACGCGTAAATGTGAGATAGCCGTTACCCCCATGTACTGTACCATTTGGCCGGTGAAAGACCTGAAAGCCTACGGCGATATAGCCAAAAGCGAAGTGGTGGGCGACGCGAAGGCCTTGGACGCCTACTGCGTGGTTGATGTGAAGAACGATATGTTCGGCATTAACATGGAGGGCAGGGTCTGTTATATAGACAGTAATTACTGCATGATCAATTTGCCGGAATATGTGGGTTCATTGTGCAACTATGATATTACCAACAGTTATGCCTCTATTTTCATGGCACATGGCTTTGAGATACCCGGTCTGACAGGGCAGGTGATAAAAGGATTTGAGGATGTACAGTTAAGTGACAGCAGTTTTCTGGTACCTCTGCTCTATCCCACCGCCAGAAAGCTGGAGACAGCCATAGAAAATGCCCGCGAGAAGGGGTACAGGCTGAAAATTTACGAGGCTTTCCGCCCCCATGACGCTTCTGTCTACATGTACAAGCAGGCAACGGCAGTTCAGTATACCACACTGCCGGAGCGTACATATGCGGGAGAAGCGGAAGTGCCGGGAGTTCTTCTGTATGTGAGTGAGACAAATGAGAACGGTGTAACCGCGGAGAGGCGCAAGACCTATTGGGAACTGATGAACGACAACCAAAACTCTTTCACGATGAGCGCCTTTGTCAGCGCGGGTATATCCAAGCATAATCTGGGCGTGGCAATGGATCTGACCCTGGAAAGCCTGGGCAGCGGATATGAACTGACAATGCAGACGGATCTGCACGATCTGAGCCAGTATTCCGCGCGGGTTCGAAATAATGAATATGCGAAAGAACTGTCCCAGATTATGATGTCGGCAGGTTATAAAGATTTGTACAGCGAATGGTGGCATTTTCAGGATGACGAGATCAGGGCCAAACTTTCCCTGCCGTGTGTAAATGAAGGCGTCTCACCGGAATGCTGGATGACAAATGGTTTTGGATGGAGATACCGTGGTAAAGACGGAACCTATGCCGCAGACTGCACGCTTACCATAAATGGCAAGGAATATACCTTTGATTCTAACGGATATATACAGGACGAAAGATAAAAGGAAACCGAAGATGACTACAAAAGAAAAGCTGTGGAGCTTGAAAGTATTTTTCAAAGATCGCAAGCGGCTGTGCCACTGTGCTGTTATGGCATGTGCGGTCGGCTGCGCCGCATACTGGTTCTGCTGCCAGCCAAGATTCCATGATCTGACAGTGGAACTGGGGACGGAAACCATCCGTATCGAAGACTTTATGACGGAGTTTGCCAGCGCCCCAAATGCCGGTATCGTCACGGATCTTTCTACGGTAGATATCAGTGCGGCAGGCAGTATTCCCCTGACACTGAAGAGCGGCGGCAGGGAGGAAACGGTGACGCTGACCATAGAAGATACCACACCTCCTGAAGTGGAGTTTATTTCCCTGCTGCAGAAGACGCCCGACTATAAGCCGGATCCAAATGATTTTGTGGCATCCTGCTATGACCTGTCGGAGGTAACAGCCTATTTTGTCGGAAACGTGGTTGTGCCGCTGAATTATGAAGACCAGAGTTTTACCGTGGTGGTGGAGGATGCGTATGGAAATGCCGTGTCGCAGGTATGCTCCCTCACCATTGTCTGGCTGAAAAGCGAGTATGCGCTGGAACTGGGAGAAGTGCTGGGCAAAGAGGACCTGCTCTTTAATCCGGAACGGGACGGCTGCAGAATCAGTCAGAGCGACATTGACGCGGTCAATGTATCCGGGGTAGGTGAATATACGGTTGCCAGTCTTGTGGGTGAAAGTGTCTGCCGGGTTCTGGTGGCGGATACCACCCCGCCGGAACTGGCTGTAAGGGATGTTTCCGTTTTTCTGGGGGAGGAAGTTACGGTAGAGAGTTTTGTGGAATCCTGCTATGATGCCTCCGGGGAGGTACAGGTGCGCCTCACCACAGAGCCGGATGCGGAGGCTCTGGGCGTTCAGATAATGACGATTGAAGCTGAGGATATCAACGGGAATATCACTACGGCCACAGCCACGCTGGCTGTAGTGAAGGATAAGACACCGCCGGTCATCAAAGGGCTCTCCGCCTTAAGTGTCAGGAAGAAATCCAGCCCTGACTACCTTGCAGGGGTCAGCGCGGTGGACAAGTTGGACGGGGCATGTGAAGTGACCTGCGATTCCGGAGGAGTGGACCTGACAAAAGCCGGAACCTATTATGTCACTTATACGGCAAGGGACAGGGATGGGAATACGGCCAGGGCGAGGCGAACGGTGGTTGTGGAGCATGACCAGGCGGATACGGACGCGCTGGCGGATTCCATTGCGGCGGGGCTTGGCAGTGATCCGGAGGCAATCCGGGACTATGTCCGGAATACCATCAAGTACAGCCATAACTCCGGCGGAAAGGATCCGGTCTGGTACGGATTCACCAACAAGTCAGGGGATTGTCTGGTTCATGCCCGCTGTCTGCAGAGCCTTCTGACAAGGAAGGGCTATGAAACCCAGCTGATCTGGGTGACCGACAGGTCGCATTACTGGCTGATTATACATCTGGACGGGGTCTGGCGGCACATCGACGCGACGCCCGGGGTCCGGCATACAAAATACAGTCTGATGACGGATGAGCAGAGACATGCCACGCTGCAGGGAAGGGACTGGGACCGCAGTGCATGGCCTGCGTGTGAATAAAAGAGCGCGCTGCGGCGCGCGGGGGGATGAGGAACAAATGATGGTGAATCTGATTATTCTGGTGGCAGGGATTGCGGTCTATGCAGGGTATGGCATACCAGTCCTGTATCTGCTGGCCGCAGCCCTGTTTGGCTATCTGGCAGGGCGACTGATTCCAAGGCATCGCTGGGTCATGTGGATCAGCACGGCTGTACTGGCCCTGCCGCTTCTCTTTCTGCGGGCGCAGCATTGGCTGCCGTGGCAGTCGGTTATTGCTCCGATGGGCATTTCCTATTTTACGCTGCAGATCATAGCATATCATGCGGACTTGTACCGGGGCAGGTATGAGCCGGAGAAAAACCTGGTGAGGTTCGGTCTGTTTGTCACCTATCTGCCCCATATCTTCATTGGCCCCATCGAACCTTACCCCAGGATGCGCGCTGCGCTGGAGAAAAGGCATATGAGCGGGGACAATTTCCTGAAAGGGGCGGTCCGCTGTCTGTGGGGATTGTTTAAAAAGCTGGTGATCGCTGCCAGGCTTGGTGTGATCGTGTCCGCCATTTCCGCAGAGCCGGAACAGTATAACGGCGCCTATGCGCTTGCGGCAATGCTCCTGTACGCGGTTCAGCTTTACGCCGATTTTTCCGGAGGGATTGACATTGTTCTGGGGGTATCCCGGATGCTGGGGATACGGATGAGCGAAAATTTTGACGCGCCTTACTTTTCCCAGTCCATCCAGGAGTTCTGGCGCCGCTGGCATATCACGCTGGGGGCCTGGCTGAGGGAATATGTGTATATCCCGCTGGGGGGCAGCCGCAGGGGAAAAGTGCGGAAGTTTTTGAATACCATGGCGACTTTCCTGGTCTCCGGTATCTGGCATGGGGAAAACTATCTCCTATGGGGGCTGATGCACGGCCTTTTCGTCTCTTTCGGCGAGAAATGCAAGACAAAGTGCAGGACACTGAACCGCATTGTCACGTTCCTGCTGGTCAGCTTTCTGTGGTCCTTTTTTATCTGGCCGGATACGATTACCGTACTGTGGATGGCAGGCTCCGTGTTTACGGTCTTTAATTACGATGTCCTCTTTTCGGGAATCGGCGGCATGGGGCTTGCCGCGGGAGACTGGATCGTTATGGGCGGGGCATGTCTGCTGCTCTGGCTGTATGACTGGAAAAGCAGAAGCCTGAATGCACGCTTTTGCGCATTTGGTCCGGCGGCAAAGGTGGGCGTTATAGGACTGCTGGCACTGGCGGTTCTTACTTTTGGCATGTACGGCTATGGCTTTACGGCATCAGAGTTTATATACAGTCGCTTTTGACATTGGAGGCAGATATGAAGAAAAAGAGAAAGGCAATCGTTTCCACAGGAGCCGTTCTGATTGTTTTCTGTATTGTGTTCGTTCTGATATCCAGACTGCTCCGGCCCAAATATATGACGGACCTGGAGGAGGGCAGCTTTATTTCCCAGTATTACCGGGAAGCGGGCGGCCACGATGTGATCTTTCTCGGGGACTGTGAGGTATATGCGAATTTTTCACCGATGGAGCTGTACCGGAATAACGGTATAACGGCATATGTCAGGGGAACGCCCCAGCAGCTTGTCTGGATGAGTTATTATGTGGCAGAGGAGACATTCCGGTATGAGACGCCCCGGGTGCTTGTGTTCAATGTGAATGCCATGCGCTACTCCGAGCCGGTCAGCGAGGCATACAACCGCCTGACCATTGATAAAATGCGCTGGTCCGGGAGCAAAGCGGGCATGATTCTGGCCTCCATGACGGAGGGGGAACAGTTTCTGTCTTATGTTTTTCCGATCCTGCGCTATCATTCCCGCTTTGACAAGCTGACGCAGGAGGATTTTACCTATCTTTTCCGGGAGCGGGATAATACTTTTAACGGGTTCCAGCTGCACACGGAGGTTGTGCCGGAAGGGATGTTTCCGGTGAAGAAGGTTCTGGCTGATTATCAATTCGGGGATATCTGTTACGAATACCTGGATAAAATCCGTCTGCTGTGCGAGGAGAACGGGACGGAACTGATTCTCGTCAAAGCGCCCAGTCTTTATCCTTACTGGTATGAGGAGTATGATGAGCAGATCAGGGAATATGCCGCACAGCATGGACTTGCGTTTTACAACTTTGTGGAGCGGACAGAGGAGATCGGACTGGATTTTGCGAGGGATACCTATGACGGCGGTTATCATCTGAATTTATTTGGGGCGGAAAAACTGTCCCGGTATTTTGGGGATATTCTGGCGGAGAAGCACGGGGCAGCGGACCACCGGCAGGATCCGGAAACCGCGCCGGTCTATGATAAAAAACTGGAAATGTACGATGAGGTCATCAGGGAAAGAATGAGGGCGGAAGAAAATGAAGAGAATCAGTAAGGTAATTTTAGTGTGTGTAGTTCTGACGGCGCTTGCGGCATGCGGGCAGGCAGGGCAGAACGGGGATCTGGCTCAGGAGATTACCGCGGGGGCCGACAGCGGCCGGGGAGACAGCGGGAAAGATGCTGCGGGAAATGCGGGGGAAGAGAAAGAGTCAGGGGAACTGGACCAGGGAAACCGGAAAGAGGAGGAAGGCGCGTTCAGCTTTTTGTATGAAGGGGTCACGCTGATGCCGGGGAGATTTTTGATTCATCCGCTCTGGAGGGATATGCCGGGGGCTCAGAGGTTCCCAGTTGTGCTTTTGACGGAAGTGACAGGGTTTACAATTATGAGAAGTTTGAACTGACGGCTTACATTGGGGAAGACGGGGAGCGTGTTTATTCCATCTATTTCATCGATCCCAACCTGCCCACCACGGAGGGGCTGTGTCTTGGGGATTCTGTGGAGGATATGAAAGCCCTTTATGGGGAGGGCTATGAGCAGAACGGAACTGCTTATGTTTATACAAGAGGGGATTCTTTGCTGTCTGTTGTCACCCAGAATGAGGTCGTTATCGGCATTGAATATCGTCTGGACAGGTAACGGCAGGTACCTCTGAACAATGGGAATTGATCTGACAGGCGGACAGGGAGGTATGACTATGATTTCAACAAAAGGTAGATATGCGCTGCGGGTGATGGCAGATCTGGCTCTGCAGGATCCGAATGACTTTATTCCGTTGGATGACATTGCAAAGAGACAGGGAATTTCCAAGAAATATCTGGAGATCGTGCTGAAAACGCTTGTGCAGAACAGACTTTTAAAGGGGCTTCGCGGCAAGGGCGGCGGATACCAGCTCACCAGGCCGCCTGCGGAATATACCGTCGGCGAGATACTGGAACTGTCCGAGGGTACGCTGGCGGCGGTTGCATGTCTGCAGGAGGGAGCGCAGCCCTGTGAGAGAAAGGAAAGCTGCAGCACACTGCCCATGTGGGAGCGCTTTGACCGGATGGTGCATGATTTCTTTTACGGCATCACGCTGGAGGAACTGGCCCGGGAAGTTTCCGAACGGGAAAAATCGAATCAGGAAAATTTAAGCCGGAGTAATCCGGAGACGAAAAAGGGACTGCCGCAGCCGTGATATACATGATCACGGCGCGCAGTCCCTTTCAATCATTTCAATATGACAGTGTATTTTGCCCGCATGTTTTAATTCATCTGTGCCAGCGACTGCACGGCATGACCGGCGATAAGCGGCACGTAGTGCTCTTCCAGGAAAGATCTGCTGGCGGGAAGAGCCTTTCTGGAGGAGCCGTATTCGGACAGCACATTGCATACCCGGTTAAATTCCTCGGGGGTATGGGAACCTTTCGTGATGACCAGAAGATACTCTCCTTCCGATTCGTCTTTATACAGAGAATTTTCAGCGTTATACTGTTTTGAAATAATGGAGGCCAGGCTGATCAGCCCGTTCAGGGAATCAAACACAAAAATCCGTGTGAGATCCGCATCCGCCGGATCCGGTGTGGGATCAGCTTTCCCTGCCTCCTGGGGCGGAACGTTCTCGGCGGAAGTCTTTTTGCCTTCGTGGATCCGCTTAAAGAGATCCAGTACATCGTCCGCGTTTTCCGTGAGCTCGTCGATCATATCCTCAAAACTCCGGTCAGACTCGTCGTGCACGGACGGCGCAAACTTGGAAAAGCGGGTATCCAGTTCCTCGGGATCCTCCACCTTGGTGATGATGAGCACGATACACTCAGCGTTTAAGGGGATTGCTTCTATCATGAGAGGAATATCCTCCGCTTCAAAACCAAATTCATAAGAAGCCTGCTGCATCATATCGCGGAACAGATTTTTCGCTTTTTCCGTGCCGTAGGCAAGTTCGCTGATCTTCAACTCACGGCTGACCAGATCCTCCCGGGTGAGTGTACAGCGGATTTGATTCTCATTTACTTTTTCTATTTTCATACGATCACGTCCTTACTGTTAAGATACTGCAGTGACATAGTTTTGTGACTGAAATCTCTGTAAAATGTGACTAAAAGTATATTATACTTTTCCGTCACACAAGTCAATAGCACTGCGGCAGTTTAACAATTTTTAATTTTTTTTGCTGTTTTCTTCCAAAGAGTATAAAAAAAATCCATATTTCGCTTGAAATCCTGAGGGATTTCCTATATAATAATACCCAGAGATGCCTCCGGTAATCCGTACAAAAAGGAGGCACTGTTTATAACATATATTATTCTAAACTCTTCTAAAGTGTTTTAAGCAATCTATTTGGATCAGAATGTTCTTTTCATTCTTAAAATCAATATAAGGATGTCTTACAAGCTTATGTGCTTGGGTCAAGATCAAATTTTTCCAAATAAAACTTTACGTTATAATTCAATTCATGGCAGTAATTTATTATTTATTTTATGTACAGCCGGGGCATCTCTAAACATAAATCTTTCCGAAAATATATCACGGGTTTTCTTCTGGCGGAAAGATGGGTGTGTTTTGTGTATAAAACTACAAAGGAGGTGTTTGTGTGCATGAAAAAGAAAAGCGGCTGCTGAAGGACAAACTGGAAAATGTGCACAAAAACGGTGTGGAACTCTTTCTGGAGGGAGAACCGTCTTCACCCGGCGAGATTGCGGGAAAGTGCATCAGCGAGGAAAACATCTACATGGCGGATTATGTGCTTGACGATGTGGGAGTCCTGAGGCAGCTGCGTTACGACAAAGTATCCAGCTGGAAATAAAGACGGCTTTTGTTCGGAGTGCCTCTCTTGACCGGCCGTTTTCTCAAAATGAAAGTGATACTGGAATATAAGCGGAATCTGTGCGGAGGGTACTTGCGGGCTGACGGCTCCGGGTATCCTCTGCCGCTTATGCCGTCAAAGCGAAATAGGTCATAGCGAAATTTGTCAAAATTGGTAATGACGGCATTCAATTTGTCTGCTATAATAGAGAGCGACCAGAAAGGAGCAGGCGAATGAAAAAAGTAATTCCGGTAATTATTGCAGTCATATTGATCTTTATTATCGGCGGCGTTGCATTTGGGCGTCAGCTTATAGAGAAATATTCCTATTCGGATGAGCAGGCCGACCTGTACGAATATTTTCATATCATAAAAGAGGACGAAGTTGCCGTTGTCCTGCAGAACGAGATCATGGAGGAGAAAGCGGTTCTGGCGGAAGGCGTCTGCTATTTTGATCTTGAGACGGTCCACAAATATTTTAATACCCGGTTTTATGTGGATCAGGCGGAGGGACTGATTCTGTACACAACGCCCTTATCGATCATACGCACGGCCATCGGCAGCAGCGTGTATGATGTGGACGGGGAGGAGACAAATGCGGGGTACAGGCTTACTTTCAGCAGAGTTTCGGGTGAGGATACCATATATTATATTGCGGCGGATTATATCAAACAGTATACGAATTTTTCCTACGAACTGTTTGAGGAGCCGTGGCGCATGCAGGTGTATACGCAGTGGGGTGAGCAGGAACTGGCGGACGTGAAGAGGAAAAACGCAGTCCGGCTGCTGGGCGGTGTGAAGAGTCCGGTCCTCACGAAAGTGTCGGAGGGGGACACCCTGGTGATTCTGGACAGGATGGAGACCTGGTGCAAGGTGAAAACAGGGGACGGGTACATAGGTTATATTGAAAACAAGATCCTGGAAAATGAACGGACGCAGATGCAGACGCCGGTGACGGACTATGTACAGCCGGAGTATACCAGCCTGACCAGGGAGCACAGAATCGCTCTGGGATGGCATGCCGTATACAGCAAGGCCGGAAATGACACGCTCTCCGAGGTGACGGCAGGCACAAAGGGGCTGAATGTGATATCTCCCACCTGGTTCAGCCTGAGTGACAATGAGGGACATTTCCAGAGTTTTGCCGCTAAGTCCTATGTGGACCGGGCGCACGCAATGGGTCTGGAAGTCTGGGGAGCGGTAGACAATTTTAATTACAAAAATA
>JAAVAG010000189.1 GCA_014804185.1 Lachnospiraceae bacterium | reverse complement strand
GATTTCGCACTCAGGCGGTAGCGGCTGCGGATCCTGAATTCCACCGGTCCGTCGGCGGCCACCTCTCTGGACAGAAGCTGTGCGCTGTCGCGCAGCTTGCACTCATAATCCGCATCCACGTCCCAGTTGTCCCATCCAAGAGACACCTCCTCGGCCATGAGGAATGTATTCAGGGCATACCCCTCTCCCCGCAGCTGCCTGCCGTTGCGCTTATCCACAAAGGATTCCAGATACCCTTTCTCATTAAATGTCACCGTCACAACGGGCGTCTCCAGAACCTCTTTTCCACTCTCCTCCCGGTACAGAGAAAATACGGATTCCTCCTCCGTATATTCATCCGTCATGGAGAGCACTGTGCTACCGAACGCCGGAATGGTCACTCCCATAACCGCCAGCTTCTGCCTGCCGTCCATATCTTTCACCACCTGCTGTCTGCAGCCGCTTACATACTGCCCCTCAAAGGGCAGATAGAGCACATCGCTGCGGGCAAAGGAAAGCGTATTGACTGCCGTGACAGATTTGGTTTCTGTCTCTTTCGCCTGCGCCTCCATCAATTTTACCGTCATACCCTTTGCCGTCTCTATGATATGGGACACCGCACTGATGGCCTCGTCATGGGCGCGGGGAATACAGGTACCCGGCAGAATATCATGGAACTGATTGACCAGCATCTCATTCATCAGAGGAGCGATCTGCTCCCCTGAGGCTTCCTCCCCGCGGCTTACCGCATCCCGCACCGTTATATATTCCAGATCGCGGAGGGCAAACTCAGCCTTTCTGTTATTCCGCTTGATCACATGCTGATTGGTCAGCGTCCCCCTGTGCAGTTCCAGATAAAGTTCTCCGTTATACACGGAAGGATCCGTCAGATTTTTTTCCAGTTCCTGCATAAACCTGCTCACCGTGGTATGGGATGTCCTGGGCATTCCCTCCACATCTTTCAGACGCTCCGCCATCTCGATCATGCCGAATTCCGGGCCGCCGCCCCCGTCGCCGAATCCGTAGGAAATCAGCCGCATATCGGAAACAGCCCGCTCTTTTATGGTGTTGTCTCCCGTCTCCAACAGATTTTCCCTGAATGTGAGCGGATCTGGCCATACATGCGTGCGGTTAAAATGTACCAGCACTTTCGATCCGTCGATCCCTTTCCAGTAAAATGAATCATAAGGGAACACATTGGTATCGTTCCAGGACATCTTTGTGGTCAGGAAGTATTTCACCCCGCATCCCTGCATGATCTGCGGAAGGGAAGCGCTGTATCCAAAAGTATCCGGCAGCCAGAAAGCGTCGGAAGTAAAATCAAAGTTCTCCCGGGTGAACCGCTGTCCCCATAAAAACTGGCGGATCATATACTCGCCGGACGGAATATTGCAGTCGCACTCGATCCAGACGCCGCCGTTGGGCTCGTAGCGTCCCTCCGCCACACGCTTTTTGATATCCTCAAACAGCGCAGGATACATCCTCTTGATAATATCTCCGTGATAAGCGGAGCTCTGTATAAACGTATAATCCGGGTACTGATCCATCAGATTCATCTGATTGGCATAAGTTCTGGCACACTTTTTCTCGGTCTCCCCTCTATGCCAGAGCCAGGCCGTATCCATATGACTGTGGCCGATCAGTCCCGCGTAGGGAGCAGAGGAAGCATTTTTCTCTTTCAACACCTTTTTCAATATTGCATCCGCGCGGCGGATCTGCTCACGGAAGATCTCCGGCTCCTCATTTTCAAAATCGTAGGAAATAAAGGAGTGAATCTCAAGCAGTGCCCGTGCAAAAGCCGCTCTGCGGAAACTCTTCGGCTCCAGTGCCTGCATCATCTGGTTTGCAATTCTCAGGTCAAAGTAAAACGCTGCAATTTCCTCGTCCCTCAGGCAGATGTCCACCGGATGATACTCAATCCGAAAGAACCTCTGTGCCTCCACCAAAAACGGCTGCGTTCCCTTTATGTAATGATTTGCATAATACTCAAACGCAATGTCAATAGTCTCTCCCGCCTGCACTTCCTGGCGCAGCATATCACAGTAGTGATTGCCGTGACTGTTTACAATCCTTTTAGAGGCAAAGTTGCCGTAAGGTTTCCCGTCCACCCAGAGCATCCCCTCATAGCCGCGGATTTTCGGATAGACAAACAGTGTCTTTCCCGCAAGTTCCTCCGGGACAACATATGTCCCCCTAAACCAGCAGTAGATTCCTTCCCCCTCAAAAACAGTTCCGTCCTCACAGGGCATAAAGCAATCACTCTCCGGCACATCATGATGGCTTCCGTCTGTCTGAAACGCCTTCATGGGCACGGCGTCCACGGTGATAAATAGTTTTGGCTCCAGCATCGCCTCCAGCCTTTTCAGTTTGCCGTACATTCTCTCAAGCTGCTTTTCCGTATACATCTCTTCTCTTTCTCCCTTACTCGCCGTTTATATCCAAAAATCACACAGTGGATCCTGTAAATGGAACCACACCCTTTACTGCTTCCCGCGGCAGGATCTCCTGATCATCATGGTCGATATCAATCAGGCGGTATCTGTCGTTGCCCATACAGAGTTCTTTCATATAACTGAGTTGTCTCAGGCCGTGACGGGACTCCATCCGCTCCACCAGAGCTTTTCTGTCTTTTTCTTCCAGGGCATAAACCAGATCCACCGAGGCCTGATCCACCGCCAGAATATCCACGGAAGCGACAATGCCGATATTGGGCGTCACAACAGGCTCTGCCCCGATGCCCTCACAGTCGCAGGAAACAGACATATTGCGCAGCACATTCACAAAACTGATGTGCTCTCCAAAATAATCCGTTACCGCTTTGGCGGACTCCGTCATCCGCTCCATAAACTCTTCGCCGGAGACATCCCACATATCATCCGATCCAGGTTTGGAATGAATCATGCCCTTTCCGATTCTGCCATCCGCACATCCAATGCCAATATTCTTGTCAGATCCGCCGAAACCACCCATGGTATGTCCCTTAAAATGCGTCAACACAAACAGAGAATCATAGTCCCGTATATTCTTTCCCATATACATTTCCGTAAACCATTTTCCGCCGTTTACAGGAAGTGTTGTTGTCCCCTCGGCGTCCATAATGTCCACCGGGCAGAAAGTCCATCCGTTTGTCTCCAAAGTCTTTCTGTGCTGCTCAGTCGTATACCGTCCTCCCTCATAATACGTGTTGGTTTCAAGGACAGCAGCGCCCTGCAGATCATTTTTGATAAGTTCTTTCACCCACTGACGTGGTATAATGTTGGGACCATGAGGCTCCCCCGTATGCAGTTTGATTCCCACTTTCCCTGTCATGTTTTCTTTTACGCGGGCAAATATTCTGCGAAGTCCCTCCGCCGAGAGATCTCTTGTAAAATAAACCACTGCTTCTTTCCCTGTGCGCTGCGCATAAGGAATATATTGGTCTCCGCCCTTCCCGGGCACAGGTTTCTGATCCGACATTTGATTTCCTCCTTCTTGTTTCCGTCATTATACCCCGGTGCCGGGGCAATGGCAATCATTATCTCCGACCATCACAACATTTTCTCCACACCATCCAAAATCAGGCTCACGGCCAGCCCGGAGACTCCGCACAGTCCCATGACAAGTATGGGGTTCCAATTCCGCTTTCTGATCAGATAGAAAGCAGCGGCAAAGATCATCAGCCCCGCCCAGTTGATGTTTTGAATGGCAGGCGCTTCCCCCTGAAAGACAACTGTCTGCAGGACGGACAGGCCTGCGGAGGCAATCAGGGCTACCACTGCGGGCCGCAGGCTCTGCAGAACACTCTGCAGAGCCGAAAGTTTCTGATACCGATAGTAGATAAAGGCCAGAATGGATACAATCACCATGGACGGCAGAATGCATCCAAGCGTGGCAGCCAATGCACCCGGAACCCCCGCAATGCGTATTCCCACAAAAGTAGCCGAATTGACTGCAATCGGCCCCGGCGTCATCTCGGCTATGGTGATCAGATCCGTAAATTCATTCATCGTCAGCCACCCATATTGATCAACCACCTGACTCTGAATCAACGGCATGGCCGCATATCCTCCGCCGATACTGAATAATCCCACCTGCAGAAAACTCAGAAACAGCTTAAGATAAATCATGGCTGCCTCCTCTCCGGCGGTCATATACCTCCAATACAATACCTGCAAGCGCTGCCGCAATAACAATATAGATCACATTTACTCCAAAGCAAAAAGCAGCGGCAAAGGCACCTGTCATGATCAACAGGTGCACAATCTTTCGCTGCTTTATCACATTTTTTCCCAGCCCGCACACCACATCCAGAATCACTGCCGCTACGCCGGCCTGCATCCCTTTCAGTGTATACGCCACATATGTATTTGCCGCGAACGCGGCATAAAAGAAAGAAATAACCGTCAAAATAACCATCGGCGGCAGAATCGTTCCAAGCACCGCCGTCAGCATCCCCGCAAAGCCCGCTGTTTTCCATCCCACCAAAATCGCCGCATTGACCGCAATCGCTCCCGGAGATGCCTGTGCCAGCGCGGCCAGATCCAGCATCTCCTCCTCGTCAATCCAGTGCAGTCCGTCCACGAACTTCTTTTTCATAAAGGTGATAATGACAAAACCGCCTCCAAAAGTGAACGCGCTGATATACAGTGTACTGCAAAACAGCCGGATCAGTTTTTCTCTCTTTGTCTTCATGGACACTTCCTTATTCTGCTATTCTCTTTCTCCATCCCGATTCAGAAATTCATATTCAAGTCCATCTTCATCGGTCATAAAATTCCTGGATTTTCTGGTGCTTTTCCCTTCACTGCCCGAAACCGTATTTCTGCGGATCTGCTGTTCCTCCAGGCTCCTGGCAGCCTCTCTGCGTACTCTCTCCTCCCCCTGCTGTATGTCCGTCATATCAAAGGATGTGGAAATTGCATCCACCCCCTGACGGGACGCACCCGACGGTCTGTTCGCAGACGGCCGGCCCGACTGACCGGAGGATGCCGTTCTCTGACTCTGCCCCGTCGATACCGGGCGCTGGCCCTGACCGGAAGCTGCAGAGCGCTGGCCCTGACCGGAGGACGCGGGACGCTGGCCCTGACCGGAGGACGCGGGACGCTGGCCCTGACCGGAGGATGCGGGACGCTGGCCCTGACCGGAGGATGCAGAGCGCTGACCCTGACCGGAGGATGCGGGACGCTGACCCTGACTGCCTGCAGGCCTTGTTCCCGCAGGCCTGCTCTGGCTGCCTGACGGTCTGCGTTTGACAGGAGGTTCCTCTCTGCCGCCAAACGCCTCATCCAGAATAATATCCTTAAATCTAAATATACAAATCGCGATTACGAGTGCCAGAATCACAAGAATCACTACAAGCACAATGATCACAATTTTCTGCGATTTTACACTGGCATTCGCGTCTTTCAGCTTTTCCGCATTCTCCGTAGAGAGAGTCAGCAGCTGAACGATATCATAAGTTTTGCCGGTAGAATACTGCGTCATTTTCCACACGCCTTCCTCCTCAGCAGTATCCCACTCTTTGGGTGTCTGTACCGGCTGCTCCGGCTGTGGATCGTCCGCCCCCACATCCGGCTCCGGCTCTGTAGGTTCCGGCTCCACATAAGGAGTGGGATCCTCGGAAAGCGTCACATAATTGGAATGAATAAATCCTGTCACTTCTTCATTATTTGATATAAAAGACACCTGATACCAGATTTTCCCGTCCGCCCCGGTAGCCTGTCCGTTGACGGTGATCACGGTTCCCTTCGGAATTGATGTAACAACGCTGCTCTTAGTCGTACAGTTTTTCCGCACATTGACGGATGCGCCTTTTACCGTGGCGCTCACAGGATTCAGCCGCGTAATCTGCGCCGTCACCGTATCATCGGCAGGGCTGGAAGCATTGCCGCCGTTTCCGCTGCCGGAAGGATTGGACGTCCCGCCGGAAGATGTGCCGGAAGAAGTGTTTCCCGCTGCTATGGTAGGCGCATCTCCGGTTTTTTCTACCAGATCAGACCTGATATATCCCAGCTGCTCAGAATTCACAAAAACCTGATACCAGATTTTTCCGTCCGCTCCTGTGGTCTGCCCGTTGATCGTAAATGTATCGCCCTGCAGCAGACCGGCCACTACATCGCTGTTTTTATCTGCGCTTTGTCTGACATATGCTGACTTTGCAGTCACCTTTCCTGTGGCTTCGGCATGTACCTGAAGCGAAAATCCATGAAAACATACCAGTACACAGACGACTGCCAGTACAAGCGCTGCTCCCACACCCGATAATGTCCGTTTTTTTACTTTTGTACCTTTCATTGCTGCTCCCATCTGCCCGATTCTGGCGGGCGCCTTTTCTCTACTTGTCTCTTGTGAAACGCTTCTCTCCTTCTTCTGCCTTTTGAGACATTCCGACTCCTGAAAAGTTTTTCAGCTTTTCATCCCGCAGCTTTGCCTCCACAGACTGATGATATTTTTTCTCACAGGGAGGACAGAATCTTCCGCTGCGTATATTCGTTCCGCACAGTTCACAGCGCAGGAATACATTGGAATCTTTTGCAATCTCAATTCTTCCCTCCCTCAGAAGCTGACGTATAGTGCGCTGGGAAACCCCGGTTCCCGCCTCAATCTGCGACGCCGTAGCTCCCCTGTTCTGCTCGATATACAGCCGGACCTTTCCGTAATCATCGTACTCCACTGCTCTGCAGTTCTCGCACTGATATTCTCCTACCCCTTTGAAAATCATTATACCGCCGCAGTTTTTGCACTCCATAGGCCTGTTATAATGATTCTGTCCCAGAAGATCCATAACCTTCCCGCCTCCTTATTGCCAAATCATGCTTTTACTCCGCCTCGTCTATCGCTTTCCCGATATCATGGCGCATATATTTATTTTCAAAAGAAATCCACTCCGCAGCCTCATAGGCATTGGCCCTGGCCTGCTTCAGATCCTTTCCCTTTGCGGTGATTCCCAGCACCCTGCCGCCGTTTGTCACGATTCCCCCGTCAGTCTGCTTTGTGCCCGCATGGAAACAGTAATAATCATCTTTCCCCTCAAATTGTTCCAGTCCGGTGATTACTTTCCCTTTTTCATACGACACCGGATACCCTTCTGATGCCAGAACCACGCACACGGCCGCATTATCCTCAAACTGCAGATCCACCTGATCCAGACGCCCGTCTATGCACGCCTCCATCACTTCCACCACATCGTTTTTCATGCGGGGCAGCACCACCTGCGCCTCGGGATCCCCGAAACGCGCGTTATATTCCAATACTTTGGGTCCGTCTTCGGTGAGCATCAGTCCAAAAAAGATGATTCCCTGAAATGCGCGTCCCTCCGCCGCCATGGCGTCCACGGTAGGCTGATAAATATATTTTCTGCAAAATTCGTCAATCTCTTTCGTATAGAACGGGCTGGGAGAAAAGGTTCCCATACCGCCCGTATTCAGGCCCTGATCGCCATCCTGCGCCCTCTTGTGATCCTGCGCCGAGGTCATGGCCTTGATCGTTTTGCCGTCCACAAAAGACAGTACCGATACTTCCCGGCCCACGAGAAATTCCTCTATCACCATCCGGTTTCCCGCAGCGCCAAATTTCTGATCCAGCATAATGGATCTCACGCCCTCTTTGGCCTCTTCCAGCGTATTGCAGATCAGAACTCCCTTGCCCAGTGCCAGACCGTCCGCCTTCAGAACGATGGGAAAATGCGCCCTCTCCAGATAGGAGAGCGCCGCGTCCGCACTGTCAAAATTCTCATAGGCCGCTGTAGGAATGTGATATTTTTTCATCAGATCCTTGGAGAAAGCCTTGCTCCCCTCCAGTACCGCCGCATTCCTGCGGGGTCCGAATACGCGCAGTCCGGCATTTTCCAGTTCGTCCACCAGTCCACCCACCAGAGGGTCGTCCATTCCCACAATGGTCAGATCAATTTCTTTTTCTCTGGCAAACTCTACAATCCGGTCAAATTCCATGGCTCCGATGGGTGCGCACTCCGCGATCTGAGCGATACCCGCATTGCCCGGCACACAGTATATTCTGTCCACCCGGGGACTTTTTGCCACGCTTGCCGCTATGGCATGCTCCCTGCCCCCTCCGCCTACAATCAATACTTTCATTCCGACTCTCCTCCTCCCGCTCAGACAGATTTTCTTATACATAAGGATGGCTCGCAGAGCGTGACATCTGTTGTTTTCACTCTGTTATTTTCCACGGCTATCCTGCCGTTGGCAAAATCGTCGATCGCTTTCGGAAGCAATATCCACTCCGCCTGCTCCATAACGCGCCGCTGCAATACCTCCGGTGTATCTCCCTCTTCCACGTCTACCGCTTTCTGGGCGATAATGGGTCCCTCATCCATGCCGTCGTTTACGAAATGCACTGTGGCGCCGGTCACCTTCACCCCGCGCTCCAGCACTTTTTCATGCACTTTCAGCCCGTAATAGCCCACGCCGCAGAAAGAAGGAATCAGCGAAGGATGGATATTGATAATCTTACCCTCATATTCTCTCACAACGGCGGGGGGAATCGCCACCAGAAAGCCCGCCAGCACAATCAGATCGGGGGTCAGTTCCCTCAGCTTTTCCAGAAACGCCTCATGAAACTGCTCTCTCTCCGTAAAATCCCGGGGCGAAATGCAAAATGCAGGTATTCCGTGGTTCTGTGCCCTCTCCAGAGCTTTTGCCGACCGGTTGTTGCTGATCACACCCACCAGCTGCACATTCGTAATCCTGCCGTCCTCCACCGCATTGATAACCGCCTGCAGATTTGTGCCGCCGCCGGACACACACACCACTGTCCTCAGCATATCGACACTCCTTTTTCACCATTCTCGCACCGGCCTGCCACATAAGGGGTCTCCCCGGCCTTTCTGATGGCCTCCATTACCCTGGACACATCCGCGGGATCCACCGCCAGCACCATGCCAAGCCCCATATTATATGTATTATACATCATCTTCTCGTCAATGTTTCCGTTCCTTTGAATCAGCCTGAAAATAGCCGGAACTTCATAGCTGTCCTTATTCATCACCGCCCGGATGCCCTCCGGCAGCATTCTGGGGATATTCTCATAAAATCCGCCGCCGGTGATGTGACTGCAGCCCTTGATCACCGCGCCGCAGTCTCTGACGGCTTTCAGAGCACGCACATATATTTTAGTGGGCGTAAGCAGCGTCTCCCCCAGAGTCCCCCCCAGTTCGTCATACCAGGTATTCATGCTCTCCACAGTCATATCAAATACTTTTCTGACAAGGGAAAATCCGTTGCTGTGAACGCCGGAGGACGCCATGCCGATGAGTACATCCCCCTCTCTGATATTTTCCCCCGTCACAAGGTTTTTCTCATCCGCCACGCCTACCGCGAATCCCGCCAGATCATACTCCTGCTCAGGCATCATTCCGGGATGCTCCGCCGTCTCTCCACCGACCAGCGCCGCGCCTGCCTGAACACATCCGTCCGCCACACCCTTTACAATGGCAGCGATCTTCTCCGGATAATTTTTACCGCATGCAATATAATCCAGGAAAAACAGCGGCTCTGCCCCCGCACACGCAATATCGTTCACGCACATGGCCACACAGTCGATGCCTATGGTATCATGCCGGTCCATCAGAAACGCCAGCTTCAGTTTTGTCCCCACGCCGTCTGTTCCGGAGACCAGAACAGGGTTTTCCATCCCTTTGAGCGCAGCCATTGAGAACGCGCCGGAAAATCCGCCCAGTCCGCCCAGCACCTCCGGGCGCATGGTCTTCTTTACATGTTCCTTTATCAGTTCCACCGATCTGTAACCGGCCTCAATGTCAACTCCCGCTTTTTTATAATCCATAATCCTGCCCTTTCTGCCCGCTCTGCGCCTACTTATTCATATATTCTTTATAGCCGGTTTCCTGCAGCCTGGCGTCCTTTGCCTGCACCTGCTCTTTCAGTTTTCGGCTGTACTCTTTCAGCTTTTCCAGCAGCGCTGCGTCCGCAGTCGCCAGAATTTTTGCCGCCAGCAGACCGGCGTTGGCGCCGCCGCCTATGGCCACCGTGGCAACCGGTATGCCAGACGGCATCTGCACGATAGAATAAAGGGAATCCCTTCCCCCCAGGGAGGAAGTGTGCATGGGCACCCCGATTACAGGCATGGGAAAGATAGCCGCACACATTCCCGGCAGATGCGCCGCCATTCCCGCTCCCGCGATGATAACCTTGAATCCCTTTTCCTCCGCGCTCTTTGCATATTCAAAAAAGATATCCGGCTCTCTGTGAGCGGAAATAATGGCCATTTCATAAGAAATTCCCAGTTCCTCCAGAATATCCGCCGCTTTCGCCATAACGGGCATATCGGAATCGCTGCCCATCACAATACCAACCTGTGCCATTGCCCTGATCCTCCATTATATTTTTCGACATTCCTATTTTCCAGTTTACTAAAATTCCACAGTTCCTGCAATCATTTCTTGACATTTTTAAAGGGTTTGTTCAATTCTTCGCATCCGGGCAGCACAAATCTGCCCTCACGGATCAGCGTAACGCAGCTTCCGTCCTCTCTCACCGCGGTCAGTTCCCCCAGTTCGTCATAGGGAATCGTAATATCCGTATGACAGTTAAAGTAAGCTTTCGCACCCTCCACCCCGCGCTTTGCGGACACTTCGTTATACCGTGCGACAATTTTTTTGCCGTCCGGATTACGGGTAACCAGATCCTCCTCATGAGAATAGCAGGTGTCTCCCACCGCAAAATGAGGCCCCATCTTTTCGGCGATCAGGATCGGAAGTTTGGACTCTATACCGTATTTTTTTGCCGCCACATATGCCGTGGTGTTGGTGCCGATGGCAAACTCGCCCATGGGAAGCGTTTCCTGGTGGAACAGAATATTTTCCTTTATAAATTTCCGGTTTTCTTCCTCCGTCCCAAAATTCGCCCACGAGTAATCCGATATCAGACCGTCCTGAAAAGTCAGAGACAGATCCCTGTATTCCAGTTCATTCAGAAAAACCCTGCTCACATGCAGCACGCCGCATGTTCCCTCCAGACGGGGCGAGGTAAACACCTCTCCCACAGGAATATTGACGTCCGCAACACAGTTTTCAAAGATTGTCTCCGTATCAGGATCCTGCATCCGGAACATGGACACTTTTAAATCGGTACGGTTGCCGTTCATTCCTTTTATGGACACGTACTGCGCCTGATCCAGCACATCGATGAGTTTCTGCTGAATCTCCCGGTACAGCATATAATCCAGCGTATTGATCTGTATGATCTCATCAAAAATTTCCTCAAACCGGCTGCCGATCTCCGGTATCGGAAACGCAATAATCGTAAAGCTGCGTTCTTCCGGCCTGATGTACTGCTGCCTGATCTTCATTGCCGCATCGGTAAACTCCACTTTCAGAGCCTGCTGTTTCTCATTCAGCGAACAT
>JAAVAG010000188.1 GCA_014804185.1 Lachnospiraceae bacterium | reverse complement strand
TTTGAAATTGTGGTAAAGGAGGCGAAAGTCTTGGCGGTCATGACTTCCATAATTTCCCATCTTTTTTATTTGACATACCATTAAATGATATATATAATATATCTGGATGAATTGCGTGTAACGTCGGCGCATACCATGGCGGAAGAAAGGCCGGAAAGCTGATATAAGGAGAACGGGAGATTTTATATGGAACAGAAAAACAGAATCCGGATACCGGATACCGGATGCAGGAAGCATATGTTTATTGCCGGGAAAAGGGCTTCAGAGGATTTGTGGCGGATCAGAGCCTGCTGAATATCGGGATGAAATATATGGATGAACTGGGGGATTCCACCCTGCGCTGCACAAGGGGGGAGGCATATCAGTTTCACAGGGAGCATCCGGAAGTGCTGGAAATGCCTTTCTCCGGCAACTGTAACGGCTTTTTCCAGAACTATCTGGCAGGCAGATGGGAGAGGATCAAGGGCAGCAATTACAATACGGAGAAGAATCGGGAAGCTGCAGAGCAGATAAGGGAGACGGCCCTGAAATACGGATGTTCGGTGACACAGGTTGTAATGGGATTTTTCAGGTTTCAGCCCTTTGCCTGTGTGCCGTTGTATGCCACCTCAGATCCCGGGCATGTGGGCGATGTGTGCGCTTCGCTGGAAGTTCCCTTGACAGAAGAGGACTATGCGTGGTTTTGGGTGTGAGCAATGGAATGAAAAAAGGCGCTTGTTTATGTAATCATGCTATGTTAACCTATTCAGCCGCATCGGGGACGATACCAGCGGGACGGAGTGGGAGCGGACCCGCAGGATGGGAATTAATACCCTGGCTTTCCGTCTTCCGCAGAACGGAACCTTATATGCGGCGGAAACTTGAGAGACATTTTGACTGGGAATAGTCTACGAGGAGGATATATGAAAAGACAATTGCTGTATGAAGTGATCTATGACGATTTGCTGAGCGGTATCCAGAACGGAACCTATCCCCCCGGAAGCAGACTGCCGTCGGAGAAGGAACTTTCGGAGCAATATGGTGTGAGTCGTATCACAAGTAAAAAGTCCCTGGAAATGCTGGCGGACGAGAATCTGATTACCAGAATGCCTGGGAAAGGCTCCTATGTATTGGGGGAGGGGAATCAGGACACG
This sequence comes from Lachnospiraceae bacterium, assembly GCA_014804185.1. Taxonomy (GTDB): domain Bacteria; phylum Bacillota; class Clostridia; order Lachnospirales; family Lachnospiraceae; genus Acetatifactor. The sequence goes on along the minus strand of JAAVAG010000188.1, from coordinate 5,504 downwards.
ATTGTGCAGGAGAGGAAAGTAACGAGGGAGAGGGAAGTGAAGCCGCACCTGGTTGGCGTCGTGCTGGATGCTTTCGGCCAGGCCTTTGGCAGCGAGATGCTTCTGGGGATAGAATATGAATGCCGGAAGCGGGGTTATGACATGCTCCTGAAATGCACTTATGGGGATATGGAGGAGGAAAATCGTGCGATCCGCAGAATGATCGAACTGGGGGTGGAAGGCATTATCCTGATGTGCGTGCAGGGAGAGAATTATAATGCGGAAATCATGAAACTGGCAATTCAGGGGTTCCCGATGGTTCTTGTGGACCGCAAGCTGCAGGGACTTCAGATTCCTTTCGTAGGAACGGATCATTATCAGGCTGCGAAGGAGCTGACAGATTACCTGATAGGGGAGGGGCATAAGAGAATCTGCTTTCTTTCTCAGGATCTGCTTCGGGTTTCCTCCGTCGCGGAGCGTTTCGAGGGTTACCGGGACAGCCATCTGGAACATGGTATCCTGACAAACGAAAGTCTGTGGGTGACGGATATCAATTCCATGCTGCCGCAGGCGGATGACAGGCAGGAGGAACTGGAACAGAATATCAGCAGGATGGAAAAATATATTCAGGATAATCCGGACATCACGGCTTTTTTTGCGGCGAGTCTGGAAATCGGGGTCTCTGTGCAGAAAATTCTGGGAAATCTGGGATTGGAACAGGAAAAGGAAGTAGTCTTTTTCGACGGACTGGATGTAAAATATACATCATCATCCACACATATTCTCCAGGGGGAATACCTGATCGGGGTGACGGCGGTCAATACGCTGGATGACAGGATAAAAGGAAAGGATGTAGAGGAGAAGCATTATATTCCGCACCAGATTGTATATGGGGAATTTCGTTTATAGTGGTAAAAATTTGCTGGGAGAAATCCCGGCTTTTTGATAGGAGAATGCATTCGTGCGCGTGGCCTTTGACGAGAATTATAACATCTTCAGCATCTATGACAAGGTTTCCGGACATGAGGCGGTGAAAGAGGCGGAGGACGGCAGCGAGGTCATCGTGCGTCTCTATGATGCTTACGGTACAAGAACAAAGGCGAAAGTCAGCTTTGGGTTTGACGTGGCAAAAGTGGAAAGCGCGTCGATCCTGGAGGAAGCGGAGGAGGAGATTCCTGTGGCCGATAATACGGTGACGCTTTCGGTAAAGCCCTTTGAGATTGTAACGCTGAAAGTAACCAGAAAAATTTAATGTTATCAAAAATGTACAGAAGCGCCTCGGCGCTTCTGTGCATTTTGACAGAATTACCGCTTTTGACCAAGCATATATTGACAGAACAGATAATGGCATATATGATACAATTGTTATATCATTATGCTGATGTGTCGGTTTAGATGATTTGGATGAATGGGAGAGAGAATGGGACTTGTTGAATTCATTCCGGCGGCAATTCTGGAAATGGTGGCGGCAGGACGGTCGCTCCGCAGAATAAGCTTTTCGAAATATGCCCTTTGCAGACAATACAGTATCAGATAAATCATGTTTTAAAAACATGCAATGACCGCTTTGCGGTATATAGAAGACGGGGCTGTATACCAGCCCTGATATAACAGGAGGTAAAAAGATGGAGATACCTGAAATTTTAAGGAAGAGAGCGGCAGAACTGGAGACATACTACGGAGATCATTATGAGGCATTGGCGCCGCTGGTTTCCCAGTGTTTTCTGAATACCATGGAAACCACGGTCAGACAGCTGGAGGATGGAAGTTACTTTGTGATTACCGGAGATATTCCAGCCATGTGGCTTCGAGATTCCTCCGCACAGGTAAGGCCCTACGTGAAATACGCAAAGGAAGACGGGAAACTTCAGGAGATATTGGAAGGCATTATTGCCAAACAGGCGGCGTTTGTGTGTGTAGACCCCTATGCCAATGCGTTTAACGAAAGCGCCAACGGGGCCGGACACCGGGACGACACGATTCTGAATGATCATGTGTGGGAGAGGAAATATGAGGTGGATTCCCTGTGTGCGCCGCTTTATCTTGGATATTATTACTGGAAGGCCACGGGCATTGACAGGATTTTTACCAGAGATTATTATAACATGATCACGGCGATCGCAGATACCTTTACGGTGGAGCAGGATCATGTGAAATCCCCTTATTTCTTCCAGCGTTACAACTGTCCCAAAACGGATACGCTTCCTAATGGGGGCAGAGGAAACGCGGTGAAAGTGACAGGAATGACCTGGTCCGGGTTCAGACCCTCCGATGACTGCTGTGATTATGGTTATCTGATTCCCGCCAATATGATGGCTGTGAAAGCAATGCGTTTTGCGGAAGAAATATGCCGGGATTGCTACAAAGAGGAAGAACTTGCGGCAAGGTGCAGGGGGCTTTCCGAGGAAATTCAGAAGGGCATCCGGGAGTACGGAATGGTGGAGCACCCTGCATACGGACGGATCTATGCCTATGAAACGGACGGAGCCGGTCATTATAATCTGATGGATGATGCCAATTCCCCCAGCCTGCTGGCTATGCCGTATCTGGGGTATTGTGACCGGGAGGATCCCTTTTACCAAAATACCCGCAGATTCATTTTATCAGCGGATAATCCTTATTATTTTCAGGGAAGCCTTGCAAAGGGAGTGGGAAGCCCTCATACGCCGGAAGGATATGTGTGGCATATCGGCATTGTGATGCAGGCGCTGACCTCCGGCAGCCGGGAGGAAATACTGGAGTGTCTGAAAATGCTGGCGGAGACTCATGCGGGAACAAACTATATGCATGAATCCTTTGACCCTTCTGCGCCGGAAGAGTATACAAGACCTTGGTTTGCCTGGGCCAACACCCTGTTTGCGGAACTTCTGGACAGGCTGATGGACGAGAATTTCTGGGGGTAAAAGTGATGAAAAAAAATCCACTGGGCCTCTCCTGGCCAGCCGGGACATCATCATGGGTTACCGGTACGGTTCCCGAATGGGCGCAGAATGCCGGCAGCGACGAAAAGAAAGCGACCATGAGAGCCATCAACAAGGAATATCAGCAGCAGGCCGCGGCCGGTTACGATCTGGGCGAAGCCGAAGGCGGCATCACTTCCTATAGTAATATGGTCATCATCCAGTTTCGAAACGGAGACAATATAACCAGCCCCTGGGAAGCAGACCGCAAATGGGGAGCGATCATCGCTCCTTTCCCAGGCATGGCCTTTTCGGTTAAGGGCAGAATGGCGGGTCTGTGGGGATACCGGCTTCCCATCGGCGATTCTCTGGAATGGACCAATCCGGATACCGGCAAAACAGATACATGGCAGATGTTTTATGACAGCGAATCTTTCATCGGGGATAGCAGCGGAAGCGGCACGGGATGGGGATTTGCACCCGGCAGTACGCTGAAGAACAGCGATCTGATTGAAGCCATGATTAAGGCCTACGCTCAGAGCGCTTTCTACAACGAGGATATGAAAAGACCCTATACCCTTGGCCTGCTGATGGACAACGCCAAGGTGGATGAAGCCACCGGTATCGTCTATCAGGAGTTCTTCGGCAACGATTCTACCGGCGTGGCGCCAAACCGTCAGGACACCAAAGAGAATAAGTGGGGCGTTTCCTACATGGTGGCCGGCAGTGAGGACGATGCAGAGGTTTTTATCATAACGGATAAGATGATGACGGCCTGGGGCAGGACCTGGAAGAGCAATACCGACCGTTTTTCCGTAAGCGGCGCGCCGGTGGCCGATCAGGTGACTGATGAGGCGGGCAATGTGAGCCAGGTCTTTGAAAAGATTGTGATAACGGTTGCGAAGGACGGCACCGAAACTGTTGTCAGCCGGGATAACGCCATACAGAATTTCAGCGTCGGCGTGGAGGGCAGCCGGGTATATGTAAGCGGCGATAAGCTGGATGTAGTGTTTCCGGCAGGAACCGACACCGCCGAGGCGGCTCCCACCTTTGACATTCAGGAAAGCGCCGAGGCGGCTCCCGCTTCCGGTACGGCTCTGGGCGCGAATACTTCGATTACCTATACCATTACGGCTGAATCCGGCGAGACACGGAAATACACCGTCACTGTCTATGTGGCTGCCGTCACCCCTGCCGATGGGGATCAGGCTGCCGCCGGTACGGTTATGAATCAGATCGACGGACTGCCGGACGCAGAGGATATTTATCTGAACCACCGCGGGAAGGTTGCCGCCGCACGGACGGCTTTCGAGGCACTGACTCCTGTTCAGAAGAGTCTGGTCACCAACCTGGATAAGTTAAGCGGCGCGGAACAGGCTGTTCAGCGTCTGGAGAATACCCCGCTTCGCATTACCTGTGTGGGCGACAGCATCACCGAGGGCGTCGGCGCATCGGTCTCCGCCAAATGCTATGTCTCTCAGGTTCAGAAGCTTTTAGGCAGCGAATTTACCATATGCAACGCCGGTGTCAGCGGCACAACCCTGATGAGCACTCCTGATGCCTACACAAGTACCGGCCGTTACACCGAGGGGCAAAACTTCAACCCGGACGTGGTGACCATCATGCTGGGCACCAATGACAGTAAGGATCGTTTCTGGGGGCAGGGCGGCAACGGCAAATATGACGCAAAGCAGTTTGAGCGGGAATTGACAGAACTGATCAATGTCTACCTCAATCTGCCTTCCAGGCCAATCGTTATGGTTGCCACCTCCCCTACGGTCTATGGCAAACAGGTCGATACCATCGATGATTCCTGTGTGAATGAGATCATTGAGGTGCAGAAGAAGGTTGCCGCCGAATTGGGCTGTCCGGTGATCGATATCAATGCTTATACGAAGGACCATGAAGATTGGTTTGCCGACGGAGTGCATCCCAACGATAAAGGTCATACCGAAATAGCCAAAGCGTTTGCCGGAGCCGTGGCTGAGGTGAACAAGGCCGCTCTGTCCTCCGTACAGGTGGGCGGCGAGACGATTGAACTCAGGGACGGGGTGTATGATTACACCATTAACGCCGCCGGGAGCGCCGCACCTGCCGTCACTGCCGTTGGCGCAAACGGCGCTCAGGCGGCAGTGGATGAGGGCAATCCCATCACTATCACGGTTGTCAGCAAGAACAATAACTACAAGAGCGTCTATACCATTACATTGGAAGGAATAAAAAACACCGGAGTCTTGGGAAATGTTGTCTCAGACGTTTTGGATCAGGCCGTCTGTTCGGTAAGGAAAGCTCTGGTGGATCGTGATTAGAACTCTATATTTTTTGACAAATCGGACAGGAATCCGGCATATACTCTATTGACGGCAGACAGGGTGCGGCGCCCGGGGAGAGAGTTATGCGAAAAGAAGAACGTATGGCACTGACAGGAGGAGCGGGAATATTCTTGCTTCTCCTTTTGATATACGGATGTGGACATAAATGGGAACAGAGCCGGGCCGCTATGGCGGCTGATCCGGTTATAGAGGAGAATGAAGAGGTGGGGAAGAAGATTGCGCTGACTTTTGATGGTGATGTTATAATAGGTTTAAGTCCATTATGTGCTATGGATTGGTGGCATTTTTATAA
>JAAVAG010000187.1 GCA_014804185.1 Lachnospiraceae bacterium | reverse complement strand
TTTGGCATTATCTGCTCCGTTTTACCGTTTTCTGGTTTGTTTCTTTGTCCTTCTGAATTTTCCTGTCGGAATTTTCAGGGCTGCATTGCTGTTTATTTGTCAATGTGCGTCTGCTGCGATTCCTTTCGGCCGCAACTTAGTCATCATAGCACGGCTTTGTGGATCTGTCAACAGTTTTTTCCAAATTTTTCACCGCTTTTTTATTTCTTGGCGGTGGATTTTTATTATACCATCAGTTGTAAATTTTTGTCAACAGTAAATTTTAAAGGATACCTGCTTATCAGATACCTTTTCCATCACCCAGTAGAAGATTTTCTATGCTTTCATTTATTTCGCTTTCCGTTAAACCACGCTGAATCAGCGGCTGAATCACTTCGCGGCTTTCTCTTGTGTGAGGGAGTTCGGACGCAAGCCTATTCGCTTTATCCTCGTATCCAGCTTTCAAATACAAGAAACATAGAGCCGCACGCATAGTGGCTTTTTGTTTCTCATTATCTGATATGGACAATCCCCTTTCCATGAATTCAATAGCATCCTCTGTATTGCCTTTTAACGCCAATGTGCCTGCCAACCCAAGAATCATCCCCGGTTTATTTGGATAAATCAGCAGCGCATCCCGATAAATTTTTTCAGCGGAATCATAATCCCCTTTTCGCTGATAATCAGTCGCTTTTTTATGAATGTTATATCGTGTTTCTTCCGCACGGATCGTATCCATCCCCACCAGCAAATCAATACTTGTTTCAAATATGTTTGCCAGTGCCGGTAAAAAAGTAATATCCGGATAAGACTCTCCACGTTCCCATTTTGAAACACTTTGCGGTGTAATCCCTAAATATTCCGCAACATCCTCCTGCGTAAGATTTTTTAAAATACGGCATTTCTTTAGATTTTCCGGTAAGTAAAGCATATCGCATCCTCCTGATAAATTATTTTAATAAAATCATATCATGAGGATCTGCAAATTCAATGACGCAATAGTTGTCATAAACTCTACCGCTGAACATTTTCCATCTGTGTGGTTGGATGCCTTTTATAGTTCCACATCTACCCGGTATGTCTTATCAATCAAAATATATTCGGCACCGTACTTAAGGCATCCATCCAGCATCCGGGCGTTGTCCCGGCGCACCATCTCCAATGTACAGTCCGCATCTTCACCCCGGTCTTCGATGACACTTGCATACTTTCTGATATCGTCAAAATGATTTTCAATATATTCACTGCTCATCACAAGGCAGTAAAATCTGATCTCATCCAGATATTCCTCACTAAAATCATTCTTCCAGTCAAAAGGAATATAACAGCCTTCCACGACAAGATTTTGTTCATTTTCGATGGCTGTCTTAATCATTTCGCGCACAATGGGCCATAAATAGTCCGTCAGCAGCCTATCGTCGCTCTCAGGTGTAAGTGTCGTATGTCCGCTGCGGATCAATCCCATTTTCAGGTGGTCTATGGACAGATACGGATAGTTATATTTCTCAAGAAGCCGCTGTGCAAGCGCCGTCTTACCCGTGTGAGACGCGCCTGTTATTAAAACAATCATTTCCCTTCTCCTTGTATAATATCGCGCACCATATCTAAATGGGAAGCATTACGATCTTATCCATGACCGCCTCCACCAGTCCCGCCAGCATGTTGTGCTCATAAAAGAAAGTAAGTATTTTGCTGCTCTGCACATAGGCCAGTATCTGTTCACCGATTTCTCCTGTGTCCACTGTGACAAGAAGCGTATAAACCGTCCAGATCAGAAGTACCGTCTCCAGCGCTCCTATGACAATCCCTAGCAGCTTGTCCAGAGAATGAATCACCGGCAGTTTGGAAACCAGCTTTGCCGAAAAAAAGAACAGGCTCAGTATCCGGTGTGCGATGCACAATGCCAGAAGTAGAACGATCGCTACCACCATGCTGATGACGTCCTGCTCAAAATAATTGGTCAGAGCGCTGCCCAGAAGCGCCCCAGCCACACACAGAACCACCAGGGAGACAAATGATATGATTTCTTTTACCATCCCCCGCTTGCAGCCCTCCACAACTCTCCATAAAAGTACCAGTGCAAAAACAATAAGCAGCCAATTCATATGTACCCTCTCTCCTTTTGCATACAGTTCCGGTTCGAACCGATTCCTTTTTCCCAGTTTTATCTCAGCCTTATCACATCTATGGAGTCTTTTGTCACCGCAACATAGCGATAAGCTGTTCCGGTGGGAACCAGAAGATCGATCGGCTCGGTAAAAGTTCCGTTGTATTTTTCTTTTCCGTCTATAGTGCCTACATATAATTCTGTGTCATTGTAGATCAGGAAAGTTTCATTGTCAAACAGAATATCCGTGTGGTCCATCTCAAATTCCCGGCTGAGCACTCTTTCCCCGGACGCATCATAAATATCCAGTCTTTTTCCACTTCCCGCGCCGCTGAAGAAAACCAGTCCCACATATTTTTCGCTGTAGTATACTCCCTGCAGTTCGTCCGAAAATAATTTCGTGGCCACATGTTCCGGTTTTTGATTGCCCTGATAAAATACCAGTCTGTCATCCCCCACGGCAAATGCGGTATGATTGTTCATAAACTGTACATATGGAACAATACTGCCCGCATGGTCATATCCGGCGACAAAGTTATTGGGCTGATTTTTGCCCACCTCACCAAAATTATAGAATCCTATGCTGGTTTTGATCTCTCCCACGTCTTCATATATATAGGACACCGCACACAGATTGCTGTCGGGAGAAAGGCTGACCCAGAAAGGATAGCCGAAGTCTTTCATGGAAGTCTTAAATCCCACCAGCACCGTGCCTTCCGTGTCAAACAGTCTGATCCACGTCACGCCCGAATCATCCAGCACCGCCGCAACCACGCCCTTGGACGAAACACAGATTGAACGGATGGGCATGGTGGTGTCTATCTCTCCCAGTTTTTTGTCTGTGTCATAAATGTATATTTTTCTGCCGTTATAGTCGGCTATCGCCATCACATTTCCGCAGATTGCGGCCATCGGGCTTTGCATTTCGTAGGTCTGATTCCATTTTGCCTCTCCCTGGGAATCTACACAATATGCTCCGTCCTTACTGTAAATCAGGACTGATCTGCCGAATCTGAGTTCCGTGATTCCCGCTGCCGTCTCCTTTGTCTGCGAGGACAGCACTTCATATGTTTCATATACGTGATTCTGATACTGAATGTATATCATAATGGCTATCACGCACACCACGGCCACGCACAGCAGAATACGATAAAGATGGGAAAGTCTGTATTTATGAATTTTTTCCACATACGAGACTTCCCCTTTTTCTCTCTTCTCTTTTTCTTTCAGATAATTTCTGATATCCGCCATTTTGTTCCTCTATGCCGCTGTCACACCTACTCTGGAAGTAAAATAACCTGACCTATTTTAATATCGTCCGCATTAGTGATTCCGTTCAGTTCACAGATCTCATGCAGTCTGGATTCCGTCCCATATCGTTTTCTGCAGATATTCAGAAGCGTGTCCCCTTTTTGAATCACATAAGCGACTGTAGCGGCCTGCCCTCCTGCCTGCTGAGACTCACCCTTATCGCCGCTCTCTTCAGGCTGCTGGCCGCTCTGGGATTCCTGACCGTTATCGTCCTGTCCGCCCTGGCCGCCTGCATCCTGTCCGCCCGCATCCTGCCCGCTTTGGCCCTCCTGCGCCTGACTCACGGCGCTCTGATTCTCCGGATTCTGCTCCCCGGAACTCTGGTTTTCCGCGCCCTGGCTTTCCGGACTTTGACTTTCGCCGCTCACGTTGTCGGTGCCGTAATCATCCTGTTCCTGTCCGTCCATGCCTTGGCTGCCCGGATCCTGCCCTTCCGTACTTTGATTTTCTCCGCTCTGACTCTGCCCGTCCAAATCGCCGTCCGCCGGATTTTTATCTGAAATCTCCGGCAGTTTCCCGGATGCCTCATCGTTTCCTGCCGTCTGCCCGGCATTCCCCGTATTCCCTGTATCATCCCCGGGAATCTCCTCCAGCTGATCGGGCAGTTTCTGCTCTCCCAGACTCTCCATCACCTGTCTGGCAATCACCTGAAGTTCTCTTCTCCGTTCCTCATCCCCCAGCGTGGCGATCCCCAGAACGCACAAAAGTACTGCCGCCCCCACCAGTATGGGTTTCCAGTTCTCCGCGCGCTTTTGCATCCCGGGCGTTTTTTTACCCATGGAGTTTTTTCCCTCCATGCGCTGCCCTGTACGCACACGGCTCTTCCGATAGGGAACCTGCGTTCCCCGCATCTCTTCCAGCTTTCTGCTGCGTTCCTCCAGACGGTGATCAATATTTCCCTTTCCCGTCAGCCGTCCCCATTCTTTCGTCTGGCTGCCGGGCCGTTGTCGGAACCGTTCTTCCTCTGCCGCAGGGGATGCGTCAGCCGATGCCTGTGCGTCCCGCTGCTGCTTTTCTCTCTCCCGCTCCCTGTTTCCCTCTGCCACCATAAAATTCAGCATGCAGTCATTTTTTTCAAAGAAACAGGCATAGCCGTCGATCCGCAGTCCCTTTCCCTGCTCCATCAGATAGAACCCGTCCGGCATTTCCCCGGCAAGCGTGCACCAGGCCAGAAACTCATATTCCGCAAAATACTCTTTCTGCACCGCCTCTATGCTCTCCCGCTCCAGTTCGGACAGATACTGCCCCCTGCGCTCCAGACCCTCAATCTCCGATGCGCCGTACAGGAAATAGTAACGGATATTATCCTCCACCGACTTTCTGCCGTAAAAAGCAAGCCCCGCCTGGCTGCCCTGCAGTTTTCGGTTTGTCTGCTTTATGTACGAAACAACATAGTCTTCCACAAAAATCTTATGCAGTTTATCCGGTTTTCCTATCTGTATGATATTTTTTGGTAATTCCATGTGCCTGCCCCCATTCCTCTTCGGCATCATCGCGAAAAGCTGTCGTGTATCCGCATTTCGCCGCCATTTTGCCTCAGTATACTCCCGGGCGTCTGCACTTTTTGGAAAAACCTGTCCCATCTTTCTTTATTTCGTATGACAAAAAAGGACACCCTGACTAGGGTCTGCAGGAAAACTCATAAATGGTAGTGGAATCATACTCCCGCTCAGGTCCGAACACCGCGCTGGGAAATTCCGGCTTATTGGCGCTGTCCGGGAAAAACTGTGTCTCAAGGCACATGCCGCCGCGCCTGCCGTAAACCGCTCCCTCTTTTCCCTGCTGCGGGTCGATAAAATTGCCCGCGTAAAACTGCACTCCCGGAAGGTCGGTGTAGGCTCTGAGTACCCGGTCTGTTCCGGGCGCGGTCAGTTCGGCAAACTGTCTTACCTCCCCGTTCCAGCCGTCGATCACCCAGTTGTGATCGTATCCGCTCCCGAACTTTAACTGTTCAAATGCCTGGTCGATCCGATCTCCGATCCGGTGCGGAGATGTAAAATCCATGGGCGTTCCCGCCACAGGCGCGATCTCGCCCGTAGGGATGGATCCCGCATCCGCCGGAGTGTAGCGGGAGGCTTTCAGGCACAGCACGTGGTCTTCAATACTGCCGGATCCCTGTCCGCACAGATTGAAATAGGTATGATTGGTAAAATTAATGATGGTATGCCGATCACTGGTTCCGTGGTAATGGAGCGTGAGCCGGTTTTCATCGTCCAGGGTATATGTCACGCAAAACTCTCTGTTTCCGGGAAATCCCAGGCTGCCGTCCACATCTTTCAGGGAAAAGGTAACGCTGTTACCCTCCGTCCTGACATCCCAGATCCGCTTATGATACCCCAGCTGCCTGTGGCTGTGCAGATTGTTCTCTCCGTCATTTTTGTCCAGTTCGTACACATTTCCGTCCAATACAAACGACGCTTTGCCGATGCGGTTGGCGTTTGGCCCTATGGTCGCGCCAAAAAAACCTGGGTTCGTAAAATAACCCTCGGGACTGTCATATCCCAGCACCACATCCGCCGGATCGCCGTTTTTGTCCGGCACGATCAGACTCGTCAATATGGCGCCATAATCCATCACGCTGGCGCTCATACCGTTTTGATTGGAAATTGTATATAAGGTAATTTTCCTGCCGTCCGGCGTCATGCCGAACTCTTTTATCTCCATTCCCATATGCTTCCTCCTCGCCTGGCAGGATGTTGTTTCGCCTGCGGCCGACACATTTCTCTACAGTTCCACTCGCCCTTCCAGCGCTCTGAGCAGAGTAACCTCGTCAATATATTCCAGATCTCCGCCCACCGGCACTCCGCTGGCGATTCTGGTGACTCTGATTCCCATAGGCTTGATCAGCTTGCTGATGTACATGGCTGTCGTCTCTCCCTCCAGGCTGGAATTTGTGGCGATAATGACCTCGTCCACTTCCTCCTGCAAGCGCTGCAGCAATTCTTTCAGCTTGATATCGCTGGGACCGATTCCCAGCATGGGCGATATCGCACCGTGAAGCACATGGTACACACCGTCGTACTTCCCGGTCTTTTCATAGGCCGCCAGATCCCTGACGTTTTCCACCACCATAATCACTCTGTGGTTTCTGTTATGGTTGGCGCAAATCGGACAGATCTCTTTGTCCGTAAGTGTATAGCACCGGCTGCAGTATCTGACGTTTTCCTTGGCATCCAGAATCGACTGCGCCAGCCGTTTCACCTTTCCTTCAGGCATATTAATCAGATGAAACGCCAGCCGCTGGGCAGATTTGCTGCCGATACCCGGAAGCGCCGCCAATTCCTCTATTAATTTGTTAATATGCCCGCTGTACAGTTCCATCAGAAAGGAAAGCCTCCTCCGAGGCCGCCGGTCATCTTGCTCATAATAGCGGCATTTGCCTCCTCCGCTTGGCGCAGCGCCTCGTTCGTTGCGGCGACAATCAGATCCTGCAGCATATCAATATCCTCCGGATCTACAACCTCCTCCGACAGTTTCACTCTCAGCACTTCCTTTTTGCCGGACACAGTGACCTCCACCGCCCCGCCTCCGGAAGCCGCCGTAAACTCTTTCGTCTCCAGTTCTTTCTGACTCTCCTCCATCTGGCGCTGCATCTTCTGCGCCTGTTTCATCAGATTGCTCATATTTCCCGGCATTCCGCCGGGAAATCCTCCTCTTTTTGCCATATCCATCGGCCTCCATTTCTGCTAAAAATCTTCTTCCTCAATCTCCATATGGATAATCCCGGCCAGATCCACATAGGAATCCTCAAATTCCCGTTCACTGCCCACGGCCCGGATATCCACTTCAATCTCTTTGCCGCTGAAATCGGAAAGCAGCATTTCCAGCTGCTGTTTGTTTTCCGCATTCTTCAGAAAATAATCCGAAGCCAGTCCGTCCTCCAGCACTATCGTCAGACGGTTGTCCCCGCCCAGACTCAGCCTGGCTGACCTCATATACATTTTCATGGGGTTATCCGCACTGCCCGCTATGGCCTCCCACTTGGCGACAATCTGCTTTATGTCCTCCGGAATCGCCTGCGGCAGTTTCGGTCTGGCTTTTTCCGCTCCGGCGCCCGCGCCTGTCTGCGCATAATTCTGCCCTGACTGTGTGCCGGAGCCCTCCGGCAGCAGCGCCACGCCTCTTTCCAGTTTCTGTTCCATGTCCCGGATGCGGTCCAGCAGCGAATCCCTGCCTGTCTCCATGGCGGGCTTGCACAGTTTGATCAGCGTCATCTCGATCAGGATGCGTTTCTGGGCAGCATAGCGTATCTGCCCGGAGAGTTCCGAAAAAATACGGATATGCCGCAGGATAACGTCCATCTCCACCATACCGGCCTCTTCTTTCAGCCGTTCCAGATTTTCAGTGGAGACATCTATCACTTCCTCAATGTCTCCCGAAGCCTTCGCCAGCATCAGATTGCGCAGATACCATGTATAATCCGTCACAAACTGGGTCAGTTCTCTGCCCTGCATCACAATCTCTTCCAGCAGGTTGATGCACCCCAGGACATCCCTGTCCAGAACACAGCGAAACAGGCTGCCGAAAACTTCCGTATCCACCGCTCCCAGCACATCCAGCACCTTATCATAGGTCAGCTCCTGCCCCAGATGAAACGCGATGCACTGGTCCAGAAGACTCAGTCCGTCCCGGAGAGAACCGTCCGCCATCTTGGCAATATACCTGAGCGCCTTCTCCTCGATCTGAACGCCTTCTTTTTCCAGCACTTCCCCCAAACGCCCCGCTATGGTATCCATGTCTATTCTTCTGAAATCATAGCGCTGGCACCGCGACAGAATCGTTATGGGGATCTTGTGAACCTCCGTAGTGGCCAGAATGAAAATCACATAGGCCGGCGGCTCCTCCAGGGTTTTGAGCAGCGCGTTGAACGCGCCTATGGAAAGCATATGAACTTCGTCTATAATATAAACCTTATATTTTCCCTCCGCCGGAGAATAGGCGATCTCGTCCACGATCTCACGGATGTTGTCCACACCGTTGTTGGACGCCGCGTCGATCTCGATCACATTCATGCTGGCCCCTGACGCGATCGCCCGGCAGGCAGAGCACTCCCCGCAGGGCCCGTCGTCCGTAGGATTCTGGCAGTTTACCGTTCTTGCCAGGATCTTGGCCACCGTAGTCTTTCCGGTTCCTCTGGTTCCGGTAAAAAGATACGCATGCCCCATCCGCCCGGCTTTGATCTGATTTCTCAGTGTTGTAACAATATGATCCTGTCCCTTGACATCCGCGAGATTTGCAGGTCGAAATTTGCGGTAAAGCGCTGTATAAGACATATATTCTCCCATTCTGCATGCTCCCGCACGCGCTGCCTTTCCTTAATCGCCAAAGCAGATGCCCAGGAGTTTTGCCTCTTTCACGATTGTTGCATCCGGCGAAAGCGCCTTAAGTTTTCCGGCCACTTCCTCCAGCGGAACTTTTACGATTTCACGGTTCCTGTATCCCACCATGAAACCGAATTCCCCTTTCAAAATCAGTTTGCCCGCCTCTGATCCAAGACGGCTGGCAAACACGCGGTCGTAAGGGCAGGGACTTCCGCCTCTCTGCACATGCCCCGGCACTGTGACACGGACTTCCCGGCCGGTCTTTTCCTGGATCTGCGCCGCCACTTCATAAGATACCGAAGGTGCGGTACGCTTTTTTAGTTTCTCTT
>JAAVAG010000186.1 GCA_014804185.1 Lachnospiraceae bacterium | reverse complement strand
TTCTATCCCGTTTATCACTACACGCATTCGTATTCCTCTTGTTTTCCGCCATTTCCAATAGCATAATATACCACTACACAGGAAACTATGCAACCAAAAATCAATATATTAATGGCATGTGAAATATTTACAATTTTCGGTTATTGTGCTACTCTGAAAACACCAAAAATATTATTCAGGAGGTAGCACATTGAAAACTTCAAGCAGAGAACGTACTTTGCAATGGATTGGCAATCAATATGAAAAAGGAAATATATCCTTTTCTCATAAGCTTCAGCGTCCCATAGGACAATGGAGTCCAAAGATGAAATCGTTGCTGATCCACAGTTTATTATCCGGATTTCCCGTAAATCCAATTTACATTGTAGAAGAGAACGGAACATTATTTACTCTTGACGGTTCCCAGAGAACTTCTACATGTATCAGTTTTATCAGGAATGAATTTGCACTCAGCAAAAACACTCCGCCTATTGTACTTGAAAGCAAAGAAAACGGAGAATTGATTACAAGGGAATACGAGATCGCAGGCAAAAAGTTTAAAAAACTTGACCCGGATGTACAGGTTAATCTGCTCGCCTGCAGCCTGGAATTTTGTACCATATCGGGATATACCGATGATGAAGTGAAAGAAATGTTCCGCAGGCAGAATGCCGGAAAGCCATTAACCGGAAAATTGCTTCGTATTGTAAATGAATCGGATGCGTTCAGCGATAAGATTCACTCTCTCATCTCTCATCCGTTTATGAGCAAACTCATGACAAAAACACAGCGCAAAAACGGAACTGATAAGGATCTGATCATTCAAACTCTCATGTTGATGGAGACAAACCAGGAGCAGGAGTTTATATCATTCAGAGGGAGAGATATCGATTCATTTGTAACAAATCATTCTGATTCCATTGATGCAGATAAGATAGAAACATTAACAGCTGCAATGGATCAATTCAATGAATCATTTGAGGGCAAGATCAAGATTCCCGTGACATCCATTCCGATGGTTCTGTACAGCGGATACCGTGTTGTAAAAGACAACAAATCATTTTCAAAATTAGTCGAGATGATCAATGACTTCGTAAGTAACTATGATACCAACGAAGAATATAAGCAGTATGTACAATCCGGGACAAGCAGTGCTGAAAATGTACGCAGACGTTTCGACTGGTGGAGAAATAAAGTTAAGGAATTATAAGCAGGTAAAAAACAACGGACACCACGCTCCGCGAGTTGTCCTTATGTTAATCAGAATATCACCAATTAATTGTGTAAAGGACTTCATAATATCGGATTTGATGTAACATGGAAAAAACTATCACAGTTGTTCGTAATGCGCTTTATATTTTAAAATAAACTAACCAATACCATAAATTAAAATAAGGACAAATGACTTGCATGATTGAACAGCAGATAGACTGTAAAATTGTGTAATGAAATACAAATCAGGGGAAAATACAACCACCCGTTCACAGCGGGTGGTTTTTTATTACAACAAATATCAAAGAGTTCCGGCCTATTCATATATACGAAAAACGGCGCGAAACCTGAACCATTATCGTTCGATTTCACGCCGTTTACTGCCGGCGGTGGGACTTGAACCCACACGTGGTTGCCCACAACAGATTTTGAGTCTGCCTCGTCTGCCATTCCGACACACCGGCTTTCACTTTTCCTGCAACAAAAAATATCATATCATACTTTATCGCGGTTTACAAGTGATTTTAAAAATTATTTCCGCTCTGGCAGCGGAACGCTGACAAACAGGTTGCGCTTTATCAGGCGTCCCAATCCATTTGATCATAGACGCCAAAACAGTCAAAGGTTGCAAAATAATCCCTTGGCGTCTCCGCACGACGGATCATCTGCACACTGCCGTCCTCTTTCAGCAGAAGTTCCGCCGACCTGAGTTTACCGTTGTAATTATAACCCATGGAAAATCCATGCGCTCCCGTATCATGAATCACCAGATAATCTCCTCTGTCTATCACGGGAAGCATTCTGTCTATGGCAAACTTGTCATTGTTTTCACATAAAGATCCCACTACATCATATTGATTACTGCACGGTTCGTTCTCTTTTCCCAGAACAGTGATGTGATGATATGCTCCATACATAGCCGGACGCATCAGATTGACCGCACAGGCATCCACTCCGATATACTCCTTGTGGGTATGCTTTTCATGAATCGCCTGCGTCACCAGATGTCCGTAAGGCGCCAGCATAAACCGTCCCAGTTCAGTATAGATTGCCACATCTCCCATCCCTGCTGGCGTCAGGATTTCTTCGTAAGCTCTGCGCACGCCCTCTCCGATTATGCGGATGTCGTTGCCCGTCTCGTCCGGCTTATAGGGAATTCCTATCCCTCCCGATAAGTTAATAAAGGAAATATGCGCCCCCGTCTCCCGCTGCAGCCTGACGGCCAGTTCAAACATGGTTCCGGCAAGGGTCGGATAGTAGTCGTTTGTAACCGTGTTGCTGGCAAGAAATGCATGAATTCCAAACTGTTTCGCTCCTTTTTCTTTCAGGATCTTAAATCCTTCAAAGAGCTGCTTCTCCGTAAAACCGTACTTGGCGTCTCCCGGATTATCCATAATGCTGTTGGCGATCTCAAAATATCCGCCCGGATTATATCTGCAGCTGATGGTTTCAGGGATATAGCCTATTGTCCTTTCCAGAAAATCAATGTGGGTAAAATCATCCAGATTAATGATTGCGCCAAGCCGGGCCGCATACGCAAACTCCTGAGGCGGCGTATCATTGGAGGAAAACATGATATCCCTCCCGGTAATTCCCACAGCCTTGCTGAGCATCAACTCCGTCAGGGAAGAACAGTCACAGCCGCAGCCGCACTCTTTCAGAATCTCCATAATAAACGGATTCGGCGTCGCTTTCACGGCAAAAAACTCTTTATAGCCTTTATTCCACGCAAACGCCTCACGCAGGGCCTTTGCGTTTTCTCTGATTCCCTTTTCATCGTATATATGAAAGGGCGTAGGATGGCTTTTTACAATTTCCTCTACCATCTCTTTTGTCACAAACGGTGTCTTCATGATGTTCCTCTTTTCTGTCTCAAGCTATTTCCGTCATACATTTTCTATCTGCCAGTCAATGGGAGCGATACCGTTTTCCTCCAGAAAAGCGTTGGTTTTGCTGAAAGGCTTGCTGCCGAAAAATCCCCTATACGCCGACAACGGGCTTGGGTGAGGCGCCTCCAGAATCAAATGCTTCGGGTTATTCAGCATACTCTTTTTCATCTGTGCCGGGCGTCCCCACAAAATAAATACAATCGGTCTGTCCTGTTCATTTAACGCTCTGATGGCAGCATCCGTGAATTTCTCCCATCCTTTTCCCTGATGGGAATTTGCCATATGCGCACGAACCGTCAGAACGGTATTGAGCATAAGCACTCCCTGCCTGGCCCACTTTACCAGATAACCGTTGTTTGGTATGCTGCACCCCAAATCGTCATGCAATTCCTGATAAATATTTACCAGTGAAGGTGGAATATCCACCTCCGGCCTGACAGAGAAACACAGGCCGTGCGCCTGACCGTCATTGTGGTAAGGATCTTGCCCAATAATAACCACTTTTACATCCTTTAAGGCCGTCAGATGAAATGCGTTAAATATATCGTCCGCAGGCGGAAAAATCTGACGGGTATTATATTCCTCACGTACAAATTTATACAACTCCACATAATAGGGTTTCTTGAATTCTTCTCCGATGGCATCCAGCCAGTCATTTGTAATCATTGCCATATCTTTCGTACCCGTCCTTCCCTATAAGCGTACCGACACGCCTCTTTCATGCAGATATTTCTTCACCTGGCGGATTTCCAGTTCCCTGTAATGAAACAGGGATGCCGCCAGCGCCGCCTCAGCGCCGCCCACAGTTAACGCCTCGAAAAAATGCTCCATATTCCCAGCTCCGCCGGAAGCGATAACCGGAATGCCAACGGCTTCCGCGACCTTTGCCGTCAAGTCCAGGTCATACCCGTTTTTTGTTCCGTCCCCGTCCATGCTGGTGAGCAGAATCTCACCCGCTCCAAGTTGCTCCGCTCTCGCAGCCCATTCCACGGCGTCTATCCCCATATCCACTCTTCCGCCGTTCTTATAAATATTCCAGCCTTTCCCATCCGCACGCCGCTTTGCGTCGATAGCGACCACCACGCACTGAGAACCGAATTTGTCCGCCGCCTCTGAAATCAGCGCAGGATTCATGATTGCGGCGGAATTCACCGAAATCTTGTCCGCTCCCTCCCGCAAAAGCTGTCTGAAATCATCCACTGTGCGGATACCGCCTCCTACGGTAAAGGGAATGAACACCCTTTCAGCAACCTGGCGCACCCATTCCAATCTTGTCGCTCTTGCATCCGCAGAAGCAGTAATATCCAGAAATATAATCTCGTCAGCGCCCTCTCTGTCATATCCGGCCGCAGCCTCCGCCGGATCTCCTGCATCCCGAAAATTCACAAAGTTAACGCCTTTTACCACTCTTCCGTCCTTTACATCCAGACATGGAATGATCCTTTTTGTATGCATTCCCTCACCCCCTGCCCGCTTTCAGGAAATTTTTCAGGATGGCCAGTCCTACAGAAGAACTCTTCTCCGGATGAAACTGACAGGCAAACAGATTTCCTCTTTCCACGGAAGCCTGAATCCTGACGCCATAATCCGTCTCCGCAGACACAATCCCCTGATCCCGCGCCTGCAGGTAATAAGAATGCACAAAATAGACATACGCATTCTCCGGTATTCCATCATACAATCGTCCCGGATGGGGATATGTCAGGGAATTCCATCCGATATGAGGAACTTTCAGTCCACCGCCGTCCGGTATTCTCACAATCTTCCCCTGCAGGATCCCCAGACCCGTCACTCCCGGACTCTCCTCACTCTCGTCAAACAAAAGCTGCAGACCAAGGCAGATTCCGAGAAAAGGCGTCCCCTGCCCTATAGTCTCGCGAATCACATCCGTCAATTCGAAGTGATGCAGTTTTTCCATGGCATCCCCAAATGCTCCAACCCCCGGCAGTATCACCCTCTCCGCATGTCGAATCATCTCTTTGTCTCTGGTAACAACCACTTCTTCCCCCAGCGACTGCAGCGCTTTCTCAACACTTTTTACATTTCCCGCATCATAATCGATAATCGCCGTCATATTCTGCATCCTCAATCAGAAACGTCTGCATTCGTCATCTCCTGCTCTTCCGGCAGAAGATCCTTCGATTCCGGCTCTGTTTTCGGAGAAACAATTCCCGGAAGATCTTCGACATTCTCCCCCCAAATCAAAGCAGCCAGGTATCGTGTGTACTCCAGATCGCTCTCACATGACACGATCCGCTTTGCATCGTCCTCCGAAACGCCGTATCTCTCCGACAAAATGCCCACTATGCGGCTGTAAATGTCTTCTACCTCTCTATCCGCGCCGCAGTCAGCCGCCTGTGCGCGAAGCGTATCGTGGTCCGCCACCGCCGTCATCAGACTGTTCAGCGCTTCCAATTCACTGTCAGCGCTTTTGTAATACTCATAGTTTTCAAGCCGCCTCGTCATTTTGAGAACAACTTCCGCGTATCGCTGCACCCGCATTTCCTCTTCGCTCAGTTTCATCCCCGCCAGCTGCCGATAACAGGACACATAGTCTTTCTTTTCGAATGCCTCCTCCGCGCCGCGTTTCTCCAGAATCGGTGAGAGAAGCATATTCACAAACAGAAGCATTGCCAGAACCGAAGCAGCAAAAATGCCTATGATCAGAACACTTCCCTTTTTCAATCTTTTGCCGGGTTTTTCCGCCTTGGGCGGCGCTGCCTTTTTGGCAGGCTTTGCCTTGGCAGCTTTGGGTTTTGCCTTGGCCTTGGCTTTCTTTTTTTCAGCTGCCTTTTTCTCTTTTTCTTTTTTTGCTTTCGCCTTTTGATCGGCTTTTGCTTTTTTCTTTTTTTCCGCCGCCTTTTTGGCATCCTCTGCGGAAATATCCGGAAAGTTCTCGTCCATATCGTCCGAATTTTCCCTGCTTCCGGACGCTTTCGACTCCGCTTCCTCGTCCATATCCTCTGTCAGTTTGTCAAAAAGCCCTTTCAGTCCCCCCGCGCTTTTTTGCCCACTCTCACTTTCATCGCTTTCGGTGTCTTCGGCTTTTTTACTATCTTTATTTTTTCGGTTTTCTTTCGCCGCTTTTTTGGCATTCTTTTTTGCCTGTCTGCGCTCCTGCTTCTCTCTGCGTTTTCTCTCTTTCGGATCTTCCTCCAGAGATACATCCGGCACCCCTTCGTCCTCATCTGCCTGACTCTGTTGTGTATCCGCAGATCCGGATTTCTCCTTTATCTCCAGATTTTCCAGCATATCTTCTATCGAGGGTTCGCCAAATTCCTCCGGCTGTTGGTCGGAAATATCTGTTTCCTCCTGCCTGGATACACGTCTTTCGCTTCTCGTATCCAGATTTAATTCCCGCAGCATGGCGTCGATATCCGACATACTGTCATCAGAATCCTCCATCGGAGTTTCTTCGGTAACCGTCTCCGCAGATGCTGCCAGATTCTCATCCACGTCTATACCGCCTTTCGTTTCCTCGCGCAATTCCTGTCCATTCATATATCCTTTTGTATTCATATGCTTTCACTCCTGACTCTCAATTCTTCATTAGTTTATCACATACTCTCTCAATATACAAATCCAATTTTCGACTAATACCGGAAAAGGAATTTTTTCCTATTTATCCAGTTTATCCAACAAAGCCAGTTCATCCCGTAAACTCTGTTTATTGGCCAATATCGGAAAAACAGCAAGCATCTTCTTTTCCCAGTAAATCAACGGCGTTTCCACGCACGTAACGGCCCTGTTCCTTTAATTCCTCCGTCAGCTGATACAGATTCTCATGTATTCTGATAAACACTGCCTTTTTATTAAAGTAAGCTGTCTTTTCAAAAGGCCATCTGATCACGGAAGGATATGTCAGTCCGACACCCAGTTCCAGGACGCATAATTTTCTGTTCAATGTTCCCTGAAGCCATTTCATGTAGATCGCCCAGTTCTGCAGATATCCTTCCTCCAGATATTTATCCGCATAAAGGCTGTTAAAGATTTTCGGTGCGCCGCAGGAAGAACATGTCGGCGCCTGCAGTTTCCGCCAGTCCATTTCCCCCCTGCAGCAGGCTTCTACCTGTGCAAGCAGGCCGGCATTCGTTTTCTCCACAGACCCCTGACACCCGTCGACACACTGCACACTGCTATATCCCCCGCATGGTTCCACAATTCGATCCTCTTTAAATCCTGCCTTTTGCAAAAAACCATTCATACAGACAGAGACAATAAAATAATTTTTCCCTTTTATCATCTGCCGCAGATGCTCCAGCGCGGTCACAATCTCATCCTGCATTCTGCTCAGAAAAAGTGTATTTATGTAGGGAATTGCCCACATCACGCCCTCACCGCGCACTACCTCTATGATCCTGCAATACTCTCTGTCATGTTCCAATATTTTCTTTCTCTCAAATTCCTCCCCGATTCCAATCAGAACCATCTCTGACTCTCTTACCAGCTTCACAACATCGTCTGCAAAGATCTCCATCTTCGACCCCCGTTTCTCCTGCACCAGAAAAGCCGGGAAAACTCCCGGCCTGATAAATTGCTCTGCTCTCTCTTAATATTGTCACATTGGATTTGCACCCTCAAAACCGAACATTGGAATCTTCTCAACATCATAGAGCAGTCTTGCTCAGAGCAATCTTGCTCTTGGACTCTGGCAGCCTCCTGGCTAAGCCCTCGGCCTATTAGTAGGCGTCAGCTCCACGCATTGCTGCGCTTCCACCTCGCCCCTATCTACCTCATACTCTCTAAGGGGCCTTACAGCTCTCGCTGTGGGACATCTCATCTTGAGGGGGGCTTCGCGCTTAGATGCCTTCAGCGCTTATCCCTGCCGGGCTTGGCTACCCTGCCATGGGGCTGATCCCCAACAGGTACACCAGCGGCCCGTCCGCCCCGGTCCTCTCGTACTAAGGGCGGCCCCTCTCAGATCTCCTGCGCCTGCGCCGGATAGGGACCGAACTGTCTCACGACGTTCTGAACCCAGCTCGCGTACCGCTTTAATGGGCGAACAGCCCAACCCTTGGGACCTGCTACAGCCCCAGGATGCGA
>JAAVAG010000185.1 GCA_014804185.1 Lachnospiraceae bacterium | reverse complement strand
GTGTGGACAAAAGAATCGTCCCCTCGGGATTATAGTTGTTCAGGATTGTCTTTAAAATATAGTCCCTGGCCGCGGGATCTACCCCTGCGATGGGCTCATCCAGTATATACAGACGGGCGTTTCGGCTCATCACCAGAATAAGCTGTACTTTTTCTTTTGTTCCCTTGGAAAGCGTTTTCAGTCTGGCATGGGGATCGATGCCCAGTGAGGCCAGCATGGCCAGTGCTTTCTGAGCGGAAAAATCCACATAAAAATCCGAAAAAAACTGAATCATACTCTGTACCGTGGAGCCGTTTCCCAGATAAGTGCGCTCCGGCAGATAGGAGACGATGGATTTGGTCTCCGGTCCCGGGAGCATTCCCTCGATGCGAATGGAACCCTGTGTGGGTGTCAGCAGGCCGCTCATCATTTTGATCAGGGTGGTTTTGCCGCTTCCGTTGGGACCGAGCAGTCCTACGATCCTGCCCCGCGGGATGGAAAATGTCAGATTGTTGACTGCTACGGTGCGGTTGTCATAGGCCTTGACCAGGCCCTGTATTTCCACAAGATTATTCATGTTGCTCCCTCCCCGTGCTTTCAATAAAAGTGATGATTTCGTCTCTGGAAAAGCCCAGTTCCTGCATCTGGGCAATAAACTGCTCCAGATACTCTCCTGCAAGCTTTCGTCTGGTTTCATTGATCATTCCGGTGTCCTCCGTTACAATGCGCCCGTTTGTGCGCAGGGTGATAATCAGTCCGAAGCGTTCCAGTTCGGCAAAAGCCTTCTGCATGGTATTGGGGTTTACGGCCGCTTCCGCGGCGAGTTCGCGGACGCTGGGAAGTTTCCCGCCCGGCGGATAATAACCCGATACGATGCGCATTTGGATCTGGCGCGTCAGCTGTGTGTAGATCGGTCTGTCCGAGTCAAATTTCCATGCCATAATTTACCTCATTTTTCCTGATGTTGAAGCGTTTTTGCGCAGAGCGGAGGAAAATCGTTCTCCGGGCTCCACACCGCTGTATTAAGCGATTAATACAATAATACACCATTTGGCGAAAAAGTCAATACCGTTTCACTCTAAAATGTAATTGCCTAAACGCGTATTGGAATGGTATACTATAAAGAAAGAAAATATCAGCATAAAGTGTGGTGAGCATGATGAGGGAGATAATCGACAGAATATTGGAGGGAAACTTTGACTATGACAAGGGTTCTCTTGATTTTTCGTGCTCAAAGCTGGAGATACATCTTCTGGAGGGAGAGGACGCGGAGGGCTCTTTTCAGGTGTTCGGCGAGGCGGGAAGGATGCTGGAGGGGGAGGTAATCTCCTCGGATCTGCGCATGGAGTGCCTGACGCCGCATTTTGTGGGAAACGGGGAGGAGATCCAGTATTTTTTCCATGCCGGGGAAATGCAGGCGGGAGACGTGGCAAAGGGAATCTTCGCGGTCGTCAGCAATCAGGGGGAATACTATCTGCCCTTTGTCGTGAACATTGACTATACCCGGGTGGAGTCTTCCATGGGAAATGTCAGGAATCTCTTCCATTTTGCCAATCTGGCGAAGGCAAATCCGGAGGAGGCGCTGACACTCTTTTATTCTCCGGAGTTTAAGTATGTATTCGGCGGCAGTGAAAAGCAGTTTTATCCCATCTACCGGGGACTGTCTGCCCATCCCGGCAACCGGCAGAATATGGAGGAGTTTCTGATCAGCATAAGCAAGAAACAGCAGATAGAATATCTGACGGAGGAGAAAGAGATCCGGGTGGATGAGCCGCAGGGCATAGCGGTCTGCATGCTGAATATTACAAAGAACGGATGGGGCTATGCGGATCTGCAGGTAGAGACGGAAGGCGATTTTCTGTACGTGGAAAAGGAGAAACTGGGGGAGAACGATTTTCTGGGCAATACCTGCAGGCTGCCGGTCCATGTGGACGGCGGACTGCTGCATGCTGGTATCAACATGGGCAGAATCCGTCTGACCAGTGCGTATGGAGAGGTCTGTGTGCCGGTGACTGCCGTGCGCCGCGCGGATGTGGGGCGGGAGCGGAATAAACCGGGACGGGACCGTCTGACCGTGCAGCTTATGGAGCGCTATCAGGAATTTCGAATGAAGAAAATCAATACGCAGGTGTGGCTTAAGGAGACCGGCAAGCTGACGGAGCGATTGACTGTCATGGTTCAATGGGACATTCCTGTCAGACTGTTTCAGGCGCATCTGCTGATTACGGAGCGGCGCTTGGCCGAGGCACAGCAGATATTGGAGCGCGCGGCACAGAACTGGGAAGACGGGGAGGAACTGCAGCCTGAAGTATGGGCATATTATCTGTATCTTACCACACTGGTCGATGAAGACGAGGAGTATGTGGACCAGGTTACAGAACAGGTGGAAAAGCTATATAAAAAGGATCGGAGCAGGTGGCGCACTGCCTGGCTTTACCTGTATCTGTCGGAGGAATACAGCAGAAGCGCACCCAGAAAGCTGGCGTTTCTGGAAGAGCAGTTTGAGCGGGGGTGCACCAGTCCCATACTGTATATAGAGGCGCTGACGCTGATCCATGCGAATCCGGCGCTTCTGACGAAGCTGGGAGCGTTTGAAAAGCAGATCTTATTTTATGCGGCCAGGAAGGACTGGCTGAGCAGAGATGTGATGGAGCAGGCGGTATACCTGATCCAAAAGACAAAGGACAGTTCCGGAATTATTCTCCGTTTTCTGACGGCATGCTATGAACGCAGGCAGGAAGATACGCTGCTGCAGGAGATCTGCGTGCTGCTGATCCAAAACGGCAGGACCGGTGCGGAATTTTTTCCGTGGTATCAGAAAGGCGTGGATCGGGGGCTGCGCATTACCAGATTGTATGAGTATTACATGATGTCGATCGATCTGAATTTTACAGGGGTTCTGCCCAGGGCGGTACTGATGTATTTTTCCTATCAGAGCAGCCTGGACGATGAGAGAAACGCCTTTTTATACGCCAATATACACAGAAACAGAAAGGTATTCCCGGAACTGTACGGCAGCTATCTCGGCAGCATTGAGAGGTTTGTGCCGCAGCAGATCCGGAAGATGCGGATCAACCGGGATCTTGCGTATCTGTATCGCCAGGTGCTCACACCGGAGATGATTACCAGGGACATGGCCGAGGCGCTGGCGAGGCTTCTGTTTGTACATCTGATCCGAACGCCCCGCAGGGACATCCGGCAGGTGGTGGTATATCAGCCGCTGGCGGAGGAGGAGCATTTCTATCCCATGACGGATGGAAAAGCGTATGTGCCGCTGTTTGGCGATCACACACTGCTTCTGGAGGACGGCGAGGGGAACCGTTATGCGGCCAGCGCGCCGTATACTACGGAGAAGCTTATGCTGCCCGGAAAGCTGGCAAAGGACATAGCCGGTCTTGTGGAGCAGCAGGTCGGATATGACGTGTATCAGTGTATGGGGGGAGTGGGCTTTGCGGAGATCACGCCGGAGAACGAGGGGCGGTTCCGCAATCTGATGTGTTCCCCTGACATTATGGAAGTGTATCGGCCACAGATCGGTATCCGGCTGGCGAACTATTATTATGAGCATGACCGGACGGAGGAACTGGATGCGCATCTGGAACAGATGCTTCAGAGCAGGCTGCCCGCCGATGTGAGGAGAGAGGTACTGAGATATATGGTGCTCCGCGGCATGACGCGGCAGGCATATGATCTTGTGTGCCGGTATGGCCCTTACCAGGCCGAGCCCAAAGTGCTGATGCGTCTTTGCAGCGGTATTCTGCAGCAGGGAGAGATGGTTGAGGATCCGCAGATGACGGGAATTCTCATCTGGATTTTCAGGCAGGGGAAATATGACAAAACGATTCTGTGCTATCTGATGCGTTTTTACCGCGGTATGACCAGGGATCTCAGAGACATCTGGAAAGCGGCGGAGGCGCTGGGAGCGGATACCTGGGAGTTCTGCGAGAGGATGCTGATCCAGATGCTCTTCACCGGATCTTTTGTGGGGGAGAACATGCAGATTCTGCGCTCCTATGTGAATGGCGGCGCCGATGCGGATGTGGAGGCCGCGTTCCTGGCGCAGTGTTCTTACAACTATTTTGTAAAAGACCGGATTGCGGAAAGCTACGCTTTCGAAGAATTATATCGGCTGTATGATCTGGGAGAGCGTTTTCCGCAGGTGTCCATGCTGGCATTTTTAAAATATTATGCGGAGAACAGGGATGAAATTACCGAGGAGTTAAAGCCTCTTTTGAGAAAGCTTGCGGTGGAGACCGTAAAGGACGGCATCTGCCTGGGGTTCCTGCTGAAATATGCGGATATGGATCCCGCCTTAAGCCTGCTGGCGGATAAGACCATCGTGGAGTATAAGGCGCGCCCTGGCGTCCGGGCAGTCATGCATTATGTGATAGAGCATGTGGAGGGCGAGACGGGTGAATATCTGACCGGAGAGATGAACCAGGCATATGGCGGGGTCTGTTTTATGGCATTTACGCTGTTTTTCGGAGAGAGTCTGCAGTATTACATTGTGGAGGAGACGGAGGGAGAGCAGCTGCTTACGGAGAGCGGAACAGTCCGAAAGAGCGACGTGGATGGAAGAGGGGAAGAGGGAAAATTTTCTCTCATCAACGATATTGCAGTAGCGGGTACGCTGCAGGATTACGGAACGCTGGATTGTCTGCTGGAGGAATATTATTATAAAGAATATATCCGGGAAAATATATTTCGTCTGAAAAGTTAGAAAAGTCCGGAAAGATCTGAGAGAGGTGCTGAAAAAAGTTGCTGGCAGGGAAATTGGGATTTTTGGATAAACTAAGCGGTGATAAAGTGTTTGTGGGGTATGATCTGTGCAGGAGATATGCACAGATCAGCTATTGCTTTGCAGGCGGCGGTCAGCCGGAGACGATCTCCACTGTGGCGGGCGGTGAAAATTATAATATTCCGCTGGCCCTGTGCAAGCGCAGAGGGGTCAATCAGTGGTTTTACGGCAAGGAGGCATGCCGGTATGCCCAGGAGGGCGACGGAACGCTGGTGGAAAACCTGCTGGAACTGGCGCGGGATAAAGAGCGTGTGTCCATAGAGGGAGAAGAATTTGAGCCTGTGGCGCTGCTGGCGCTGTTTATCAAGAGGAGTCTTTCACTGCTTTCCGGTATCTGTCCGCAGGAGAGGATCGGCGGCATCATGTTTACCTGCGACGGAATGGACAGGGAGACACTGGAGATTATAGACAGGGCGGTATCCGGGCTGGGATTGAAAACGCAGAATATTTTCTGTCAGGGACACGTGGAGAGCATTTACTATTATAATATCTCTCAGCAGCCGCAGCTGTGGAACCATCAGGTGCTGGTCTGTGATTATCAGGAGGACAGGATCAGAATATACCTGATGGAACGAAATCTCAAAACCTCTCCGGTGGTGGTTCTGATCGGGGAGGATATGTATCCGTTTCGTGCTGTTTTGTCAATCCCCGTGCAGGAGGATCAGCGGCAGGAAGTGTTTCAGGGCATGGACAGGGAATTTCTGGAACTGATGCAGAGGGTCTGCGAGGGCAGGCTGATTTCTTCCGTATATCTGCTCGGGGACGGGTTCAGGGGAGAGTGGCTGAACGATTCGCTGGTATTTCTCTGTAGAAACAGAAGGGTATTTCAGGGGAATAATCTGTTCAGCAAGGGCGCCTGTTACAGCCTGACGGAGAAAAATAATCCCAGTGAAGCCGGAAAGAGCCATGTGTTTCTGGGCAGTGATAAACTGAAAGCAAACATTGGTATGAGGGTACTGCGCCGGGGAGCGGATTCCTATTTTGCGCTTCTGGATGCGGGCACAAGCTGGTTTGAGGCACGGAGAGAACTGGATTTTCTGCTGGAGTCCGGGTGCGGCTTTACCGTGCTGATAACGCCCCTGAACGGGCGGGAGGTAAGGACGGTGGAAATACGGCTGGAAGGAATACCGGAGAGGCCGGAGGGAACCACGCGGCTGCGCCTTGCGGCGGATATGCCTGATGTGTGCAGTGTCCGGCTGTGTATTGAGGACATGGGATTCGGAGAAATTTTTCCTGCCAGCGGCATGCAGTGGACGGAGACTCTGGAAGTATAGAGAAAATGTGAGAAGATACACAAGAAGATATACGAGAGGATATACAGGGGGATATGGGAAGAGCGGTACTGCTTTGCGGAAATGATGCTACAACTCCATACCGGTTTGCCAATCCGGACGTTTTGGTCTGGTCCATAGAGGAACTGTGCTATCTGATGAAAGAAAATGCGTTTCTGCTTGAGAAAGATATTATGGACAGAAAGCTGGTCTCATGGATCGATACGGAGTGCGGGCTGGGTGATCTGGCCGCCTCCCTGTATCCGCTTCTTGGCCAGAAAGGGACGGTGAACGCCTTTGTGCTGACCATTCTGCAGTATGTGGGCAGCTTCTCAAGGGAGACCATTGAAGAGGTGGACAGGCTTCTGAGCCAGGGATCGAATCTGAGCACTTATGAGAAATATAAGGTGCGGGTGGATCAGATGGCGGGCAGCGGACGCTATGCGGAGGCAGCGGCGGCTTACGACGCCATCCTGGAGGAACTTCCTCAGGAGGAAAGTGTGCTGAGAGCGGGTCTTTTGCACAATAAGGGCGTGGCGCTGACAGGGCTGTTTTTGTTTGAGCAGGCGGCGGCCTGTTTTTTGGCGGCCTATGATCTGTGTCCCGACAGAGAGACCTTTGTGGAGTATCTGGCGGCAAAGCGGATGCATCTGAGTGAGAGCGATTATATTTCTTTTGTGGCGCAGCTGCCGGATGCCTATGATGAGTCGCTGGAACTGGAGCGGCGCGTAAAGGCGCTGGGCCGGTCCTGGGAGTCCCAGCTCGACAGGCAGCGTCTGGAGCAGATGAGGCAGTGGAAAGCGTACGGGGACACCGGAAGATATTATGAAGAGGCGCAGCGCATGATACAGGGGCTGAAACACGGTTACCGGACAGGCGTGGGCGAACGATAAGGAGAGCGGTATGGGCATTATAAAATGGCTGTCCGGAAAGAAAGAAAAGGCGGAGAAAACACAGGAAGATGTGCAGCAGACTGTCTATGAGCGGGAGAAGACAGACTTCCGAAATCCGGATGAGAGAAAGAGATATCTGACAAACTGTCTGGAGCAGATCGAAGACGCGGAAAAGGAACTGGCGCTGCTGCGGGGAGAATATAATCTGGTGACGGCGTATCTGACGGATATGGAAGAGATCGAGGCGCTGCCGGAGGAAGAGTCCGAGGAACTCAGGCTGGTGGCCAATAAACTTCTTCTGCTGGAGAAAGAGCGCGGCAGATATCAGGGCCGGAAAGGACATATGAGTGATACGGAGTTTAAACAGATGGAGAGCCAGGAGGAGGAGATAGAGGAGGGCATAGCCAAGATCCGTGAGGCGGAAAAGTACCATAAGCTGGTGCAGCAGGATTTAAACCGTCTGGACGGTGAGAGAAATGCCTATCAGTACAGACACAGTGAGCTGCAGACGATGATGGTAAACCTCAGGGGAATGGCCATAATCTGCCTGACGGCTCTGGGAGCATGTCTCCTTATGCTGGCGGTGCTGCAGTTCGGGTTTGAGATGGATACAAAGATCGGTTTCCTGATTTCCGTGGGGGCGGCGGCGGTGGCGATCGCTGTTTTCTGCATCAAATATACGGATGCCCAGAGGGAGATCGGGCGGGTGGAGAAAGCCGCCAATAAGCTGATCCTGCTGCAGAATAAAGTGAAGATCCGATATGTGAACAGCGTCAATCTGCTGGATTATCTGTATATGAAATATCAAGTGGACAGCAGTCAGAAACTGGAGGGACTCTGGAAGAAATATGAGCATGAAAAGGAAGAACGGAGACAGTATGCGGAGGCGGAGGCAAAGACGGCGTATTACAGAGAGCAGATGTTCGGCATTCTGAAAAGATATCAGCTCAGGGATCCGGGAAGGTGGCTGCGCCAGGCAGCAGCCATTGTGGACAGTCGTGAGATGGTGGAGATCCGCCATGGACTCATCGAACGCAGACAGGCGCTGCGCGAACAGATGGAGTACAACCAGAAAGTTGCCGGGGCAGCGGAAGAGGAACTTGCAAAAATCGAGGAGGATTATCCTGTATGCAGGGAGGAGATTGCCGCGCTGCGGAAAGAATACATGCAGGCCGGTTCATAGGGGCCCGCTCTTGTTGACTTTCAAAAAGGCCTGATATATAATCTAAGCGGACAGCATACAGCGGCGCTGAGGCCGAACATGCGGACAATAATTCATAAAATGAGGAGAAAAGCGATGAAGAAACTGGAACAGCTTTACGAGGGCAAGGCAAAGAAGGTATTTAAGACCGACGATCCGGATGTGCTGATCGTGGATTATAAGGATGACGCCACCGCATTCAACGGCGAGAAAAAGGGTACGATCGTAGGCAAAGGCGTGATCAATAACCGTATGACGAACCATGTGTTCAAGCTGCTGGAAAAAGAAGGCGTCCCCACTCACTTTATCGAGGAACTGAGCGAACGGGAGACGGCCGTGCGGAAAGTAGAGATTGTTCCGTTGGAGGTCATTATCCGCAATGTGGCCGCCGGAAGCTTTTCCAAGAGGCTGGGAGTTGCGGAGGGAACGCCGTTTGAGCAGCCGACCATCGAGTTTTCCTATAAAAATGACGAACTGGGAGATCCGCTGATCAACGATCACTTTGCCGTGGCGCTGAAACTGGCCACATGGGAAGAGATCGATACCATCAAGAAATATGCGTTCAAAGTGAACGAGGTGCTGAAAGCATACTTCCTGCAGGCGGATATCAGACTCATCGATTTTAAGATAGAATTCGGGCGGTTCCACGGGGAGATTATTCTGGCGGACGAGACATCCCCCGATACCTGCCGTCTGTGGGATGTCCATACCAATGAAAAGTTGGACAAGGATCGTTTCCGCAGAGATCTTGGCAATGTGGAAGAGGCATATAACGAGGTGTTTAAGCGTCTGGGACTGGCGTGAGAACCCCGGATATAACATAAAAAGGAGAGAGAGCCATGGGCACGGACAGATATCAGAGCCCTTTGTCTGAGCGGTATGCCAGCAAGGAGATGCAGTATATTTTTTCACCCGACATGAAATTCCGCACGTGGAGGAGACTGTGGATCGCTCTGGCGGAGACGGAAAAGGAACTGGGCCTGTCCCAGAACGGAAAGCCGGTCATCACACAGGAGCAGATCGATGAACTGAAAGCGCATGCGGAGGACATCAATTATGAGGTGGCAAAAGCGCGGGAAAGAGAAGTGCGGCATGATGTGATGAGCCATGTGTACGCCTATGGACAGCAGTGCCCGGGTGCTGCTGGTATTATTCATCTGGGTGCGACCTCCTGCTATGTGGGAGACAATACGGACATCATTGTGATGACGGAAGCGCTCAGGCTGGTGAAAAAGAAGCTGATCAATGTGATTGCCGTTCTGGCGGATTTTGCGGAAAAATACAAGGAGCAGCCAACACTGGCATTTACACATTTTCAGCCTGCGCAGCCAACCACGGTGGGCAAGCGCGCGACGCTCTGGATACAGGAATTCTGTATGGATCTGGAGGATCTGGAGTATGTGCTGGACAATATGAAACTGCTGGGTTCCAAGGGAACCACCGGCACACAGGCTTCTTTCCTGGAACTTTTCGACGGAGATCAGGAGACGGTGGACCGGATCGATCCCATGATCGCCGCCAAAATGGGGTTTAGGGAGTGCTGCCCGGTATCGGGGCAGACCTATTCCCGAAAGATAGACACAAGAGTGGCAAATATACTGGCGGGCATTGCGGCATCCGCGCATAAGATGAGCAATGATATCCGCCTGCTGCAGCATCTGAAAGAGGTGGAGGAACCTTTTGAGAAAAGTCAGATCGGCTCTTCCGCCATGGCATACAAGAGAAATCCCATGCGCAGTGAGCGGATCGCCTCTCTCAGCCGTTATGTGATGATAGATGCGCTGAATCCGGCGATTACCTCTGCGACGCAGTGGTTTGAGAGGACACTGGATGATTCCGCCAACAAACGGCTGTCCATACCGGAGGGTTTTCTTGCCGTGGACGG
>JAAVAG010000184.1 GCA_014804185.1 Lachnospiraceae bacterium | reverse complement strand
GGAGGATGCGATTTATCTCCCTGCCTTTTATTACGCGGAGATCGGCGTGGCGGGCAAACTGAAACGGCTGGCCTCGGAGCCGGCGGGGGACAGGCTGTGGTCACAGCTTGCAAGAGCGAGAAGAGAAACGGGAAATCAGAGCCTCTCGGTGGATATGGAGCGGATCCGGCAGGCCGTACATATGGAATATGACGAGGTGCAGGCGGATGCCGTCCGGCAGGCTGCCATGGCCAAGGTGATGATACTGACCGGGGGACCCGGCACGGGCAAGACCACCACCACACAGGGGATTATCGCAGCCTATCGGATGTACGGCCTGAAAATACTGCTTGCCGCGCCCACCGGCCGCGCCGCCAGGCGGATGACGGAGGCCACGGGGCTGGAGGCGAAGACGATACACAGACTGCTGGAGTGCAAACCGCCGGATGGCTACCAGAAAAATGAGGAGAATCCTCTGGAGGGGGATGTGCTGATTGTGGACGAGTGCTCCATGATCGACATGATATTGATGAACGCTCTGCTGAAAGCCATTCCGCCCGCCATGCGGCTGATTCTGGTGGGGGATATTGACCAGCTTCCGTCGGTGGGCGCAGGGAATGTGCTCCGGGATGTGATGGATTCCGGCAGGTTTCCGGTGATCCGCCTGACGCGGATTTTCCGGCAGGCGGCAAGCAGCAGGATCATTCTGAACGCACACAGGATCAATGCGGGTGGAATGCCGGATATTTCCAACGGAAAGACGACGGACTTCTTTTTCGTGCACAGACAGGAGGCGGAGGAAACTGCCGCGGAGATCGTGGAACTGGTCAAAAACAAGCTTCCCAGGTATTATCATGTGGAGAGCGCGCAGATCCAGGTGCTGACGCCCATGCAGCGGGGAGCGGCGGGGGCGGCGGGTCTGAACCTGGCGCTGCAGGAGGCGCTGAATCCGGTGGGCGAGGGTCTGCGCCGGAGCGGTTATCTGTTCCGGCAGGGAGACAAGGTTATGCAGATCCGAAACAACTATGACAAGGACGTGTACAACGGAGATATCGGCATCGTGGAGAGCGTGAACCTTACGGACCGCACGCTGACCGTGGAATTTGATCAGCGGAAGATCGTATATGAAGCCATGGAACTGGATGAATTGACACATGCTTATGCCACAACGATCCATAAGGCCCAGGGCTCGGAGTACCCCATTGTGGTTATGCCGGTGCTCATGAATCATTTTGTGATGCTGCAGAGAAACCTGATTTATACGGGGATCACCAGAGCAAAGAAAATTCTGGTCATGGTGGGCAGTCAGAAAGCGCTGGCGTATGCCGTGAAAAATGTGACGGTGACAAAGAGAAATACCATGCTGCGGGAGAGGCTGTCCGCGGAAATCAATTTTTAAGGCCGCCGGGGGCGGACAGAAAGGTAGAAGGAATGAAGGCATTTTTGATATTGGAGGATGGCACGGTCTTTGAGGGAACTCATATCGGAGCCGACAGAGAGATTATCAGTGAAATTGTTTTCAACACTTCCATGGCCGGATATCTGGAGGTTTTGACGGACCCGTCCTATGCCGGACAGGCAGTCTGCATGACCTATCCGCTGATCGGAAATTACGGTGTGTGTCTGGAGGATATGGAGTCCCGCAGGCCGTGGCCGGACGGGTTTATTGTGAGAGAACTTTCCCGAAAACCCAGTAATTTCCGATGTGATATGTCTCTGCAGGAATTTCTGGAACAGAACGGTGTGCCGGGCATAGCCGGGATCGATACAAGAGCCCTCACCAAACTCCTCCGTGAGAAGGGGACTATGAACGGTATGATCACTGCCGACGAAACATATGACCTGGATCGGATTCTTCCCAGGCTGAAAGCATATACCACCGGAAAAGTGGTGGAAAAAGTGACCTGCTCCGAAAAATATATCCTGAAAGGGGAGCGGACACGGGAGTCTGGCGGCAGAGGACTGCGGGTGGCACTGCTGGATCTGGGGGCAAAAAACAACATTGCCCGGTCGCTGGTGCAGCGGGGCTGTGAGGTGACGGTGTATCCCGCGCATACCACCGCCGGGGAGATCATGGCGGACGCGCCGGACGGCATTATGCTGAGCAACGGTCCCGGAGATCCCAAGGAGTGCACCGGAATCATAGAGCAGATCCGGAAATTGTATGAGACCGATATCCCCATATTTGCCATCTGCCTGGGGCACCAGCTGATGGCGCTGGCAGCGGGAGCGGACACCTATAAACTGAAATACGGCCATCGGGGCGGCAATCATCCGGTAAAGGATCTGCAGACCGGGCGCGTGTATATTTCCTCCCAGAACCACGGATACGTGGTGGATACGGACAAACTGGATCCGCAGACAGCGGTTCCCGCTTTTATCAACGTCAACGACGGCACAAACGAAGGGCTGGCGTATACGGGCAAAAACATTTTTACCGTGCAGTTCCACCCTGAGGCATGTCCCGGCCCCCGGGATTCGGGATATCTGTTTGACCGGTTTATTCACATGATGCTCAGTCAGGAGCAGCATGTCGGGACGTGTGAAGGAGGAAAGTGCAATGCCTAAAAATCCGAATGTAAAGAGAGTCATGGTGATCGGTTCCGGCCCAATTGTGATCGGGCAGGCGGCGGAATTTGACTATGCGGGGACACAGGCATGCCGCTCGCTGAAAGAGGAGGGCGTGGAGGTCATTCTGGTGAACTCCAACCCGGCCACCATCATGACCGATAAGGATATCGCGGATAAGGTATATATTGAGCCGCTGACCATACAGGTGCTGGAACAGATTATCGAAAAGGAAAAACCGGACAGTATCCTGCCTACCCTGGGAGGACAGGCGGGGCTGAATCTGGGTATGGAACTGGAGGAGTCCGGTTTCCTGAAAAGCCATCAGGTAAAGCTGC
Source organism: Lachnospiraceae bacterium (assembly GCA_014804185.1). Taxonomy (GTDB): domain Bacteria; phylum Bacillota; class Clostridia; order Lachnospirales; family Lachnospiraceae; genus Acetatifactor. The sequence goes on along the minus strand of JAAVAG010000184.1, from coordinate 21,568 downwards.
TTGGCACCACTGCCGCCACCATCCGCAATGCGGAGGGGCGGCAGGAATTCAAAGACCTGATGGAGCGCATCGGAGAGCCCTGCGCCGCCTCCAAAGTGGTGGAAAACGTGGAAGACGGCGTGGAATTTGTGCGGACAATCGGCTATCCGGTAGTGCTGCGCCCGGCCTACACCCTGGGGGGATCCGGCGGCGGTATTGCCCACGATCAGGCGCAGCTGGAAGAGATCCTGGAGAACGGGCTGCGGCTTTCCCGCGTGGGACAGGTTCTGGTGGAGCGCTGTATCGCCGGGTGGAAAGAGATCGAATATGAGGTGATGCGGGACGGCATGGGCAACTGCATCACGGTATGTAATATGGAAAACATTGATCCGGTGGGCGTCCACACCGGGGACAGCATCGTGGTGGCGCCGTCCCAGACGCTCAGTGACAAGGAATACCAGATGCTCAGAAGTTCCGCTCTGAACATTATCAATGAACTGGAAATTACCGGCGGCTGCAACGTGCAGTTTGCCCTGCATCCCACCAGCTTTGAATACTGTGTGATCGAGGTCAATCCCCGGGTCAGCCGTTCCTCGGCCCTGGCCTCCAAAGCCACGGGATATCCCATCGCCAAGGTGGCGGCCAAGATCGCCCTGGGATATACGCTGGACGAGATCAAGAACGCCGTTACGGGAAAGACTTTTGCCAGCTTTGAACCTGCGCTGGATTACTGTGTGGTAAAAATGCCCAGACTTCCTTTTGACAAATTTATCACGGCCAAGAGGACGCTGACCACGCAGATGAAAGCCACCGGCGAGGTTATGAGCATCTGTACCAATTTTGAGGGAGCGCTGATGAAAGCCATCCGGTCCCTGGAGCAGCATGTGGACTGCCTGCTCAGCTATGATTTCAGCGGGCTGTCTGCGGAGGAACTCCTGGGCAGGCTGAAAGTCGTGGATGATCAGAGACTGTGGGTGATCGCCGAGGCGCTGCGCAAGGGGATAGACAGCGGGAAGATTCATGAGATCACCATGATCGACGAGTGGTTTATCGATAAGATCGCCTGTATTGTCGAGATGGAGGACGCCCTGAAGACGGGGCCGCTTACCGCCGGACTGCTCCGGGAGGCAAAGCGCATGGAATTTCCCGACAATGTGATCGCACGGCTTACCGGCATGACGGAGGATCAGATAAAGGACATGCGGCTTGCAAACGGCATCACCGCCGCTTTCAAGATGGTGGATACCTGCGCCGCGGAGTTTGCCGCCGGTACGCCTTATTACTACTCCGTCTACGGCGGGGAGTCCGAGGCGTCGGAGACTCATCCCCCCAGGAAAGTGCTGGTGCTGGGCTCCGGCCCCATCCGCATCGGACAGGGCATTGAGTTTGACTATTGCAGCGTACATGCCACATGGGCGTTTGCCAGGGCCGGTTACGAGACGATTATTATCAATAACAATCCGGAGACAGTGAGCACGGATTTTGATATTGCGGACAAACTGTATTTCGAACCTCTCACGCCTGAGGACGTGGAAAACGTGGTAAATGTGGAAAAGCCGGACGGCGCGGTGGTACAGTTCGGCGGACAGACGGCCATCAAGCTGACGGAGAGTCTGATGAAGATGGGAGTGCCTATCCTGGGCACCCGGGCGGAGGACGTGGATGCGGCGGAAGATCGGGAACTGTTCGATGAGATTCTGCAGCGGACAGGCATACCCCGGGCGGCGGGAGGAACCGTCTACACCGCGGCGGAGGCAAAGGCAGTGGCAAACCGTCTGGGCTATCCGGTGCTGGTGCGCCCCTCCTATGTGCTGGGCGGCCAGGGCATGCAGATTGCAACCTCCGATGAAGAGATCCAGGAGTTTATGGAGATCATCAACCGCATTGCCCAGGATCACCCCATTCTGGTGGACAAATATCTGCAGGGCAAGGAGATCGAGGTGGATGCGGTCTGCGACGGCACGGATATTCTGATACCGGGCATTATGGAACATATAGAGAGGACAGGCATTCATTCCGGTGATTCCATTTCCGTCTATCCGGCGCCCACGATCGACGGTGTGGTGAAAGAAAAAATTGCGGAATATACGGCGCGTCTGGCCAGAGCGCTGCACGTGAAAGGTCTGATCAACATCCAGTTTATTGCGATCGGAGAGGAAGTGTATGTGATCGAGGTAAATCCCCGTTCCTCCCGCACCGTGCCCTATATCAGCAAGGTGACGGGCATTCCTATTGTGGATCTGGCCACTCAGGTCATTATCGGCAGAACCATCCGTGAACTGGGATATGAGCCGGGCCTGCAGCCGGAGGCGAAGTATTTTGCCGTAAAGATGCCGGTATTTTCCTTTGAGAAGATCCGCGGCGCGGAGATCAGCCTGGGGCCGGAGATGAAGTCCACAGGAGAATGCCTTGGGATTGCAAAGGACTTTCACGAGGCGCTGTACAAGGCTTTTCTGGGCGCGGGCGTACAGCTGCCCAAACACAGGAGGATGATCATCACCGTCAAGGACGCGGACAAAGGGGAGGCCATAGAGATCGGCCGGAGATTCGAGAAACTGGGCTACATTATCTATGCCACCCGCAGCACTGCGGCGGCGCTGAATGAGGCAGGGGTAAAAGCCTATAAGGTGAATAAGATCCGGCAGGAGTCTCCCACTGTGATGGATCTGATTCTGGGCCATAAAATTGATCTTGTCATCGATACGCCCACGCAGGGACGGGATAAGAACCGGGACGGTTTTCTGATCCGCCGTGTCTCCATCGAGACGGGAGTCTATTGTATCACTGCGCTGGATACGGCCAGAGCGCTGGTGACCAGCCTGGAAAATGCGGGCGGGAATCTGACACTGGTGGATGTGGCGTCGCTGTAAACGGCATACAGATCAAAAGGGCGGGGAAATCCTGCCCTTTTATGCAAGTGAGGGGAAGGGATAAATGAGAAAGACGGGAAATGGCGGAAATGGTGGAAACAACAGAAATAACGGAAACAACAGGAACTATCAGAGAGAACTGGACGGGCTGCTGGAGCGGATAAGCGGCGGGCCTGCCCCCAGACTGCTGCTGCACAGCTGCTGTGCACCCTGCAGCAGCTACGTGCTGGAATATCTGCGGAAGTATTTTCGGATCACTGTATTTTACTATAATCCCAATATTTCCGCGGAGCCGGAGTACCGAAAGCGGGTGGAGGAACAGAAGCGGCTGATCGCCGCGTATAACGAACAGGCGGATAGATATCCCATTGAGATCATAGAGGGAGATTACCAGCCGGACGCATTTTATGAGGCCGTTAAGGGGATGGAGGAGTGTCCGGAGGGCGGTGGTAGATGTTTTGTGTGCTACAGACTGCGCCTTGAAAAGACTGCGCTGCTGGCAAAGGAGGGCGGCTATGACTACTTTGCCACGACGCTGAGCATCAGTCCGCTGAAAAACGCCCGGAAACTCAATGAGATCGGGGAAGAACTGGAGGCTGAGTACGGTGTGTCCTGGCTGCCCTCGGATTTTAAGAAAAAGGATGGTTATAAGAGATCGATCCAGTTGTCCGCTGAATACGGGCTGTACCGGCAGAATTACTGCGGGTGCGTGTATTCCATGCGGCAGCAGGAGATGAGAAAAGAGGTAGAAAAATGACGATCACTGTTTTGGCGGCGGGAATATTTTTGGAGGCGGCAGCTGCCATGTGCGGTTTTGCGGCGGAGGGCAGAGAGCATTTTTCCATGCAGCAGGACTTTTTTCAGCGGCAGATCGAGGAGGCGCGTCAGCGCAGGACGGAGGAAGTCTGTCTGCTGCCGGTGGAGGAAGAGCCGGAGATCGGGGAGGGATATTTTACATTCGGGGAGATAAAAGTCTCCCTGTGGGACGGCGTCTCCGCCGTTCTGGGAAAGGCGCCAACCGGACAGGCAGATACGCCGGAAAGTGCAAAAAAATATGTGAGGGAAATAAATCTGTACGGCACAAGCGAGGAATATGATCTGCCGCCCCGCATCAGCTTCTCCCGCTATACTGTGCAGTGGGACAGCGAAGATCCGGCGCAGGAAAGAACCCTACTGCATTTGCTGCTGGAGCAGATGGGGGAGGGGGAAGAGATCTGGTGCATTCTGCGCGGGGAAACGCAGCGGATCTATCTGGCAGAGAGCAAATACCGCAGTTATTATGTATTGATCCAGGGGGAAGAACTTTATCAGGTGGGATGGTTCTGGCCGGAGGAGGATTACGGTTTTGATGCGCTTCTGCGGGAGGGCAGGGTATCCTGGCAGGGAGAGCGGAACGTGGTGATCTGGCCGGAGGAGGAACAGCGTTCCTATGAGAGAGCATATTTTATCGTGAAACAGCCAGAGGGAGATACGCCGCTGCTGCGATATGCGGGGAATAGTAAAATGCAGGTCTATCGGGAGGGAAGATATGAGATGGCTGCGCAGATCCTTGACTATGAATATCAATGGGGAGGCTGGGGAACAGAGGATCTGAACTTTGACGGCTGTCCGGATTTGTATATGGGATATCGCTATGAGGAGCCCTTTTTGTGGAACCCGGATCAGGAACTTTTTGTGAAGCCACAGATGCCGGTCTGGGAGGAGACGGTTGATCGTTATCTGTTTCCGGAAGAAAAGCTGATTTGGTTGTATGACGCAGAGTATGGGAAGTATGGCCTTGTCTTCTGTACGGAAATGCTCTGCCGGTGGGAGGAAAACGCGCTGATGTCGGGTCGCTTTTGCACACTGGAAGTCGGGGAAGAGCAGGTGCGGTTATATGCGTCGGAGGAAGACTCTGAAACTATATTGTGGGAGCAGACATTTGACAGGGAAACGTGGGAACTGCATCCGGAAATCCTACGCCCGCTGTATGAACAGTTTTATGAAGGACTTGTGCCGCCGGAGGCATACAGCCTGGCTCATGAGATGGAAGCGGAACAGAAGTATATAGACCAGGAACTGGTGGATAAACTGATCTGGGCTCTGCGGCAGGACAAACTGGAGGAGACCGTGGAGAACATGGAAACCGGCCGGTGGCTGAGTCAGGAGCAGGCGAAAGAGATTGCCCTGGAAGATACAACGGTGCGTCTGGAAATAGAAAGTGTGCGTTACAGCGGCGGCATGGATGCTTCATGCGATATGATCCTGGTGGATGCCGACAATGACGGTATAGAAGACATTCTGACAAAGGAATATTTTGGCGGTTCCGGCGGAGTTGAGGACTGGGTGTTTTTGAAAGGACAGCCTGACGGCAGCTTTCTTCGGACCAGTGCATATGTGCATGAAGCAGAAAGGGTCGAGGTGATTGGCTATAAAGGCCGGAACTATCTGTGCAGGATAGGCTTTTTTGGCAGAGAAAGCCGCAGAAACTGGGGTTTTGACCTATACTGCTACGAGAACGGCAGCAGGGTGGAGAAAGTGCTGGTCAGACTGCGGCCAAAAGAGTTTCAGATCCGGGTGGCACAGTGCAGCGACGAGGCGTACGAGGAACTGGCGGCAAGCGCCGGGGAGAAATGCGCCGGGGTTTATGAGAACGTAGCGTGCTGCAGGATTATGACAGGGAGTCCGGAACGGAAAAATCCGGACGGAAAGGGCGGTTTTCAATGTGATCTGGACAATGACGGCGTACTGGAATCCTATCGGAAATCTTTTTGGATCGAGGCGGAATATCGTGAATGGCTGTTTTTCAGCTGCGAAGACAATGCATCTGTAGGAGATGCCATATACGACAGGGACGATCCGGTGATGATGTGGGTGGAAGAATACAACGGGGAAAATATTGTCCATGTCATGTATCGGACAGGATTTCTGGACTATGAAATCGTGGGATACAGGATCGGCAGCGACGACTATGAAACCGTATTTGTGACAGAATGCATTGCAGAATATGAGGCGCAGCAGCTGACCCAGCGTCAATTAGAAGTTCCCAATTCGGATCCGGGGTTTGGGGGATGAAGGATTTATATGACATGCCATGAAATCACAAAGCGTTTCTTGTGTTTTCATATCAGGCTGCATCGTGAGATGTTGTATCAGGCTGCATCGAGAGATTGACTTTTATGATTCCATAAGATAGAATAAAAAATGTTTGTGTCGGGTGATTGAGAAGTGTGCCTGTATTTTTCAAATGCCCCATATTTATGCGTATGGAAGGAGTTATCTGCAATATGAAAAAGATTTCCACGTTGATCTGCTTGTGCACGGCGGTTCTGCTCTGTCTGTCACTGACGGCGTGCGGCGACACAAAAACCAGTATAACCATTGACGGCAAGGAGGTGGCTCTGAACGCCACAATACAGGAATGCCTGGATAACGGTCTTGTCATCACCGATGTGAGTGGATTTGAGACGACGCTTACCCAGGAATTACGGGCGCGCGAGGTGAGTTATGATGGTATTTATCTCGGCAATAATCAATATCCGCAGCGCTGTCCTGTTTACGTCCACTGTTATAATAAGAAAGACACTCCCCAGGATATCAAGGAGTGCAAGATCATGGATATTCACTACAGTGCCAGATTTGATTCCGCCGACCTTGTGCCCGTGCTGGTAAAAGGCATTGACTTCTGGGGCATGACGGAAGATGAAGTCATACCGGCGCTGGAGGCACAGGGACTGAAGCCTGAAAAGGTACATGATACCCTGATCCGGGCCAGAAGCGGCAATGTCACATGGAGCATCGAATTGGAGAAGGGACTATACTTTAACAGCGACAGTAAAAATCCCTTGAAGCCCGTAATCGAGTTCGACAGTGATACTTTATATGTCAGCGATGTCGAGATCTCCATTCGCTCATCCCTGAATATCACTTTTAAATGATCACACCTTAGAGTTAACAGGCTTTGATGTGACGAAAAAACGCCTTTTTCGGTTTGATATTGCAAACTGAGAAAGGTGTTTTCCCTGTTTGGATTGCTTCCGAAAGTTTGCAGCAAAGCGGCAGAAAAAAAGTCTGAAAAAAGTATTGACTCTCCTCTTAGGTCAGAGAGTACACTATCCGTAGATTCGAATCAAAACTACGAAAGGCGGCGGGAAAGTATGTTGCAGATCGGTGAATTTTCCAGAATATGCCAGGTCAGCGTTAAGACACTTCACCATTATGACAAAATTGGCCTGCTGGTACCGGCTGAGGTAGATCGTATTACAGGTTATCGTTATTATCAGCCGGAGCAGATCGACACGATGAACTATATCCAGCGTCTGAAACGCTACGGATTTTCTCTGGAAGAGATCCAGAACCTGCTTGCACTTTCGGACAACAGAGAGCTCTCAAAAGCGCTGCGGCAGCAGAAAGACAAACTGAGACGGGAACAACAGGAGATGGCCATTGTTCTGAATGAACTTCAGACGCACATTTCCGTATTCGAAAGGACAGGTGATATTATAATGTATCAGAAAAGCTATGTGATTGAAGTGAAAAACTCTCCTCTGATGAATGTGCTTGCAAACCGAGCTGTCATGGGGGTGGATGAGTTCGGCAAATACTATGGAACGCTCTTTGAGCGGGTGCCGAAAGAAAGAGTAACGCCCACCGGATTGAACGGCGCCAGGTATTACGATGAGGAGTTCAACCATGAGTCGTCCGATGTGGAGGTGTTTATCGGAATCAAAGAGAAAGACAAGGCGGATGTGATCATGGAGCCATGCGAGTGCGCAATGACCGTGCATCACGGCGGGTATTCCACCCTGTCGGAGGCGTATGGCGCTATCGTTTCCTGGATCATAGAGAACGGATATGAGATAGCAGGCGCGCCGTTTGATCTCTACATCAAGACCCAGTTTGATTCGCTTTCTCCGGAGGAGTGGGAGACGGAAGTGTACTTCCCGATTCGGAAAAAGTAATCTGCGGAGAGCAGCATAAAAAACCCCGACTGCCGGTTTTGCACCGGCGGCCGGGGTTTTTTATTTTCCAAATAAATCAGCATGAGTTCCGGTTGCGGTAGCAGATAGAATGAGAGTGTCCTCATAAATCTGATACATAAGCAGCCAGTCAGGTTCTATATGACACTCTCTGAAATCCTGCAGATTACCTGTTAACGGATGGTCTCCATTTAGTCCTCTAGCATAGATGCGACTGCAGCTTCCGCATTATCGAAAGGACCATGAAGATTCCTCTGAAATCTGCTGTCATTAACAGCCTCTTCGAGTGAGTAGAAATCTTTTTTATGTTGTACTGAAAATGGAATTCCGGAATTTTCAATAGCCGCGTTTAAAAAAATGCGTATTGCAGTTGATGTGTCCAATCCCAGACTGGAAAAAAGTGCATCTGCCTGTTTTTTTAACATGTCGTCAATACGAATTTGTAGTGTAGCCATATTATACCTCCATTGATTTAGTAATGCTATTGTATCATATATGTAATGTACTGGCAATCATAAAAAATATGGGTTAATGAAAAGACTCGTTATCGTCATATTTTTTACATCTCCGCTCTTGCGCAGTGTCCACAAAACCATTATAATGGGAAAAAGTATCCACCTGTGCGGTTGGATGCTCTTTGGAGCATCCAACCTGACTTCTGCATTCGCAAAACCTGCGCTTACGCGCTCCTGCGTCTGCTTACGCATCCGCGTTTTGCTCATTTGGAAGTGGGTTGCTAATCCAACGGTTTGCCTGCATTGCAATAAATTGCCTGCATGCAAACCATTGGATTGCAACCGCACAGGTGGAAAAACATCGACGGAAAAAGAGCAGGAAAGGGTTTTGATACGACATGAAAAAGATATTGGATTTGATCTCTGAGGAATTAAAAAATGCTTTTGAGGCGGCGGGATACGACGGCGATCTGGGAAGGGCCGTGCCATCGAACCGCCCGGATCTGTGCGAATATCAGTGCAACGGCGCTATGGCGGGGGCAAAGCGTTACAGAAAAGCGCCCATGGAGATTGCCGGAGAGGCGGCGGAAAAGCTGCAGGAGAGCAAAGTGTTTTCCCAGGCGGTGGTGGCTGCACCCGGTTTCCTGAATCTGAAGATCCGGGAGGAGTTTCTGACGGAATATCTGCGGGAGATGAGTGGCGATGAGAAATTCGGGCTGGAGATGCCGGCCGCGCCCAGAAAGGTAGTGATCGACTACGGCGGGGCAAACATAGCCAAGCCGCTGCATGTGGGACATATCCGTCCGGCGCTGATCGGTGAGAGCATCAAGCGAATTCTCAGATACTGCGGCCATGAGGTAATCGGGGATGTGCATCTGGGCGACTGGGGGCTGCAGATGGGTCTGATTATTACGGAACTCAAAGAACGTCACCCGGAGTGGGTCTATTTTGACGAATCCTATGAGGGAGAATATCCGACGGAGGCTCCTTTTACCATCTCGCAGCTGGAGGAGATTTATCCCACGGCAAGCGCGAAATCCAAGGCGGATCCCGAATATAAAGCCAGAGCCATGGAGGACACCTACAAGCTGCAGAGCGGAGTGCGTGGACACAGGGCGCTGTGGAACCATATCCGGAACGTGTCGATCTCCGATCTGAAAGTAAACTATGACAACCTGAACACGGAGTTTGACCTGTGGAACGGGGAGTCTGATGTCCACGATCTGATTCCAGGCATGGTGGCAGATATGAAGGAAAAGGGATATGCCTACGAGAGCGAGGGGGCTCTGGTGGTGGACGTAAAGGAGGAGACGGACACCAAAGAGGTTCCGCCGTGCATGATTCTGAAGTCTGACGGCGCTTCTCTGTATAACACTACGGATCTTGCGACGATTCTGGACCGCATGAATACCATTCATCCTGATGAGATTATTTATGTGACGGACAAGCGTCAGGAACTGTATTTTGAACAGGTTTTCCGCTGCGCCCGCAAGACGGGGCTGACAACGCCGGAGACAAAGCTGACCTGGCTGGGACACGGCACCATGAACGGGAAAGACGGCAAGCCTTTTAAGACCCGCGAGGGCGGTGTGATGCGCCTGGAGAACCTGATCCGGGAGACTACGGAGGAGATGTACCGCAAGATCACGGAAAACCAGGCCTTGTCCGGGGAGGAGGCGCAGGAAACCGCCAGGCTGATCGCTGTCTCCGCATTGAAATATGGGGATCTGTCCAACCAGGCATCCAAGGATTATGTGTTTGATATTGAGCGGTTTACCTCATTTGAGGGGGATACCGGCCCCTATATCCTGTATACTATCGTGAGAATCAAATCTATTTTAAATAAATATCAGGAGCGCGGCGGAGCGCCGGAGAATGCCCGGCTGCGGGATGCCGCAAGCGCTTCCGAGAAAGATCTGATGATGGAACTGGCCAAATTTAACGAGATGATGGAAAACGCCTGTGCGGAGATCGCGCCGCACAAGGTATGCGCCTATATTTATGATCTGGCCAACGCTTTCAACAGTTTTTACCATGAGACAAGGATACTTGCGGAGGAGGATGAGGAGAAAAAGGCGGGCTGGATCGCGCTGCTTGTCCTGACCTGCCGCCTGTTGGAGACCAGCATCGGCGTTCTGGGGTTTGCCGCGCCCGAGAGGATGTAAAAGATGACGGATACGAATGAGAAGAAAATACGGTTTATTTTTACGCGGGATGGTTTTTATCCGGAGTATGAGGGCGGCGTTGGGGAAGAAAAAAATCCCCGCGGAAGAAAGCGGCCTGTCCGGACAAATATGAAATGCTTTATCAGATGGGGCTGGAGGAAGAGACGCAGGGATTTACGATGTCAGGCCGCTTTCTGCAGCAGGTTGCGGCGACGTTTTTCAAAGAACTGACAGCACTGCCGGAATTGGAACTGATGAGGGAAAATGTAGTGGTGCCTCTCTCCGAGATGACATTGCAGCGTCTGCTGCAGGCAGCGCCCTATACGATCGGAGCGGAATATATTGACGAAAAATGGATTCAGCATATTTTCCAGAGGCTGGAATCCGTATTCCGGAAAGAAATTTCAGGTTACGCAGGATCGGTGGAACTGTATCTGACGGAGAAGAATCAGAATCTGCGTGTGCCGGAGAGGATCTTTTTTCATTTAGTAGAAAATAAAAAGGATGATATTCCTTTTGCGTTTATGGCCACCTATGCGTCAAAGGGAGAGGACGGTGCAGTGCGCTACATGCCGCTGAGATATGCCCTGACAGAATATCAGGATGACCGGGATAAACTGCTGACATTATTGTCATGTCTGAACAGGGCGTCAGAGGTGTCGCCTCTCATTGCCGGATTTGTGGAAAGCGGGGAGATGTTCCATCCGCTTCGGCTGACGCAGGAGGAGGCCTGGGCCTTTCTGAAAGATATTGAAAAAATAGAGGCGACAGGTATTCTGTGCCGGATCCCCAACTGGTGGAGAAAAAAGTCCGCCGTCGTCTCTTTGACAGTAAAAATGGGGGATAAGCAGCCTTCCATGATGGGGTTTGAAACCCTGGTGTCCATGCAGCCCTCGCTTACCGTAGACGGAGAGGAACTGACCCGGGAGGAGATCAGCCGTCTTCTGGAACAGACGGAGGGGCTGGCCTTTTTAAAGGGAAAATGGATAGAGGTAAACCATGACAGGTTAAGAGAACTTCTGCAGAAAATGGAGGAAATTCCGGAGGAGATATCTCTGTCGGAGGCACTTCAGGCTGAGATGGGGAGCAGGCCGATCACGGCGGATGTGGGAACATCTGTCACCAACGGCGCGTGGCTGTCCCGGATGCTTCTGGATCTGCGCAGCCCCGGCAGGATTCGGAGCGCCGCCGTGCCGGGGACGCTTCGGGCAGTTCTGCGCCCTTATCAGAAGAACGGATATACTTGGCTCAGCTATATGGACAGGCTGGGCTTTGGTGCGTGCCTTGCCGACGATATGGGGCTTGGCAAGACGGTTCAGGTGCTGGCCTATCTGGAACGGCTGCGCAAGGCCAAAAAGAGAGCGTATATTCTGCTGATTGTACCAGCTTCCCTGATCGGAAACTGGAAACGGGAAGCGGAAAAGTTTGCGCCGGAAATGGAACTGGAAGTGCTCCACGGAAAAACCTCCGCGCTGCTGGAGGAGCGGCTTCGGGAGAGGCTGCCCTTTCTGACGGTGACTACCTATGGAATGGCGGCGCGGATAAAAGGGCTGAAAGAGATTCAGTGGGACTGTGTGATTTTGGATGAGGCACAGGCCATCAAAAATCCTCTTACACAGCAGACCAGAGAGATTAAGAAGCTGAAAACCGGAATGAGGATCGCCATGACCGGAACTCCCATTGAGAATGATCTGACGAATCTGTGGTCACTGTTTGATTTTCTGAATCACGGCCTGCTGGGAACTTCGGGCGAATTTCATGAGTTCTGTAAAAAGCTTGAGACCAATCCGGAGGGGTATGCCCGGCTGAAAATGATGATCAGTCCTTTTATGCTCAGACGACTGAAGACGGATAAAAACATTATTGCGGATCTGCCGGAAAAAGTGGAGACGGTGGACTATGCGGAGTTGTCAAAAAAGCAGGTGGTGCTGTATCGAAAGACGGTGGCGGAGATGGAGGAGAGTATCGGACAGGCGGACGGAATCCAGCGCAGGGGTATCGTGCTTGCCGCGATTATGAAGCTGAAACAGATCTGCAACCATCCGGATCAGTATCTGGGACAGAAGACTTTCGCACCGGCGGACAGCGGTAAATTTGCCCTGCTGAAGGAAATCTGTGAGACGATCTATGAGAAAAGGGAACGTGTGCTGGTGTTTACGCAGTTTCGGGAGATTGCGGAGGATCTGGCCGGGTATCTGAGTCAGATTTTCCATGCGAAAGGATATGTGCTTCACGGCGGGACGCCGGTGAAAAGGCGCACGGAGATCGTGGAGGCTTTTCAGGGGGAGGAATATGTGCCGTTTATCGTTCTCTCCGTGAAAGCGGGAGGGACAGGACTGAACCTGACAAAGGCCAATCATGTGATCCATTTTGACCGGTGGTGGAACCCTGCGGTGGAAAATCAGGCCACGGACCGCGCTTTCCGGATCGGACAGAAGAGGGATGTGATTGTACATAAGCTGGTCTGCCAGGGAACCATTGAAGAGAAAATTGATGCATTGATCAATTCCAAAAAGGAACTTGCGGAGAACGTGGTGGGATCGGGAACGGAGAAGTGGATCACGGATCTGGAGAACGAAGAATTGTTTGCGCTCCTGCGGCTTGAATAAGGGGTATCAGAATGAAAAAATATTGGGATGAAGAGCAGAACTTTGAACAGCCCAGCGAGGCACTGCTGAAAAAAAACGCTCAGGACAGTATGAGCAGGCAGCAGAAAAAGGGGCAGAAGCTGCAGCCGATCGTCATTGAGGGCAGGGACATTGCAAAAAGCTGGTGGGGAAACGCGTGGTGTCAGAATCTGGAGAGTTACGCGGATTATGCCAGTCGTCTGGAACGGGGAAAGCGGTATGTGAGGACGGGAACCGTTGTGGATCTGCAGATCCGCAAGGGGAAAATCACTGCCAGAGTGCAGGGCAGAAGAAAGGCTCCCTACAAGACTGAGATACGGATCAGTCCGTTAGGGCAGGAACAGTGCCAGAGTATTATCGAACGCTGCGGAGAAAAAGTGCAGAATCTGGAGGAACTGTTGTCAGGAAATTTCCCGGAGAGTCTGAAAGAACTGTTCCAGGGGGAGGGAGGACTGTTTCCGAAACCCAGTGAGATCAGTTTTAACTGCAGTTGTCCGGATTGGGCGCTGATGTGTAAGCACGTAGCCGCCGCACTTTACGGGGTGGGGGCAAGGCTGGACGAAAACCCGGCACTGTTTTTCGAACTGCGGGGAATCGATATGGATAAATTCATTGATATAACACTGGCGAACCGGGTGGAGTCCATGCTGAAAAATGTCGGAAAACAAAGTCCGCGCATTCTGGCGGATGAGGCGGCGGAAAAGCTTTTCGGTGTTTTTTGAATAAGGAGACGTCCGGTTGTACCGGGAAAGGGCTGTCATATGATTATTTCAGTAAATGAGCGCAGATATGCAGATGCGTTTGCCTCTGTTTATAACAGCGCCAATACCCTGTTTCCGCCGGAGAGGCGCTGTGACGCGGATGAAACTGTTTTTTTCCGGCAGCTGCAGGAGGATCAGAATTTTATTTATGTGAGCGGGAGCGAGATCCGCGGATTTATGTCCTATCATAAATTCCGGGAATATTATGAATTGACATCGCTCTATGTGAGAAAAGAATATCAGAAAACGCAGATCGGTCATCAGTTGCTGACGCATTTCGAAAATCAGGCGACAGATCATGCCTGGATGATCATTAAGGTGTTGAATGATGCCGATTGGGCGCAGAATTTTTATCAAAAACACGGTTATAAAGCACTAAATGAAGAAATGCGCATGCTCACGGAAAGTTGGAATATGAAAGAGAAAGCCTGGGAGAAGATTTTATACAAAGTACGGGGGCCGGAAAAAGGTTATTGACAAGCGGCATATGACAGTGGTATAGTATATGAAAATTTAACAGGTTAAACCGTTGAAGCGGAGATAACGGCAATGATGCCATTACAGAGAGTCCGGGAGGCTGAGAGCCGGATGTGAAACAAGTTGTCAAATGGACCGCTGAGGGTGCAGTCAAATGCGGATTTTCCGCAGAGTATTCTGCAACGTGGGGGCATACGTCAGTTGCCGGGGATATGTTGGTATCCTGATAAGTGTACGGGTCATACCCGTAAATGCAAGGTGGCACCGCGGATAAAGTGTTTATTCGTCCTTGACAGAAAAGTGATTTCTGTCAGGGGCGTTTTTTTATTTCCGCATGTGGTGGGAAGAACGGCCGCGCCTGTATGAATGGGAGGTACAATATGAAAATATTGCCGGAACCGGAGCAAATCCGGAAAATTGCGGCGGAGGGAAAGTACAGAGTGCTTCCGGTAAGCTGCGAAATTCTGTCGGATATCTGTACGCCGATAGAAGCCATGAAGATCCTGAAAAATGTTTCCACGCACTGTTATATGCTGGAATCCGCGCAGCAGGACGAAAAATGGGGACGCTATACGTTTTTGGGATATGACCCCGGAATGGAGATCACCTGCAGAAACGGTGAGATGAAAGCAGGGGATGAGACATTTGCGACGGAAGATCCGTCGGCATTCTTAAGAGATCTTCTGGATGAGTATAAAAGTCCCCGATTTGAATATCTGCCGCCTTTTACAGGGGGACTGGTGGGATATTTTTCCTATGACTATCTGGGCTACAGTGAGCCGACTGTCAGAACAGTGGGGCAGGATACGGAAAACTTCAAGGATGTGGATCTGATGCTTTTTGACCGGGTCATTGCCTTTGACAATTTCCGCCAGAAGATCATTCTGATCGCCAATATGCGGCTGGAAAATCCGGAGGAGGAATATGAAAAAGCAATCGGGCAGCTGAAGCAGATGTGCAGCCTGCTCCGCAGCGGAGCGAAGAAAGAAGAGCCGGGGGGACATCTGCTGGAGGAACCGACGGCATTGTTTGACAGGCAGGACTACTGTAAAATGGTGGAACGGGCAAAGCACTATATCCGGGAGGGGGACATTTTTCAGATCGTGCTCTCCAACCGGCTGTCGGCCCCTTTTGAGGGGAGCCTGTTAAACACTTATCGCGTTCTGCGGACCATCAATCCGTCCCCGTATATGTTCTATTTTTCGGGAACGGACGTGGAGGTGGCGGGCGCATCACCGGAGACACTGGTCAAACTGGAGGACGGGGTGCTGCATACTTTTCCGCTTGCAGGGACAAGGCCCAGGGGAAAAAACGACGAGGAGGATCAAAAACTGGAGGCGGAACTTTTAGCTGATGAGAAGGAGCTGGCGGAACACAATATGCTGGTGGATCTGGGCAGAAATGATCTGGGAAAGATCAGCCGGTTCGGAACCGTGCAGGTGGAAAGACTGCGCACGATAGAACGTTTTTCACATGTCATGCATATCGGTTCCACGGTGCGGGGAGAAATCCGTGAGGAGTGTGACGCACTGGACGCCATAGAAGCGGTGCTTCCCGCGGGAACGCTCTCGGGCGCGCCGAAGATCCGGGCCTGTCAGCTCATCGGGGAACTGGAACACAACAAACGAGGTATATACGGCGGAGCGGTCGGATATATTGATTTTACGGGGAATATGGACACCTGCATTGCCATACGGATCGCTTATAAGAAAAACGGAAGAGTGTTTGTCAGGAGTGGGGCGGGCATTGTGGCCGATTCGGTTCCTGAATGGGAATATGAAGAATGCATCAATAAGGCAAAGGCCGTTGTCAGCGCGCTGAAGCTTGCGGAGGAGGTATCTTAATGATTTTACTGATCGACAACTATGACAGCTTTTCTTACAACCTCTATCAGCTTGCGGGAGAAATTCTGGCGGATATCAAAGTTATCCGCAATGATGAAAAGACGGTGGAGGAGATCAGGGCGCTTGGGCCGGAGAGGATTCTGCTCTCGCCCGGCCCCGGACGGCCGGAGGATGCGGGGATTACGATGGAGGTCGTGAGAAAAATGGGACGGGAAGTTCCTATACTGGGCGTGTGTCTGGGACATCAGGCGATCTGCGCCGCGTTTGGCGCATCTGTCACTTACGCGGGCAGGCTGATGCACGGAAAACAGTCCATGGTCCGGTTTGACAGGCAGTGTCCGCTGTTTGCAGGATGTCCGGAGACTGCGCCGGTGGCCAGATATCATTCTCTGGCGGCGGATCCGGAGACGATACCGGATCAGCTGAAAGTCACGACCGTCACGGAAGATCAGGAGGTGATGGCGGTGAGCCACAGGGAATATCCCATTTTCGGGGTGCAGTTTCACCCGGAATCCATACTGACCCCGGACGGAAAGAAGATGCTGGAAAATTTTATTCATCTGAGATAGAAGGAGAACAGGAATATGATCAAAGAGGCAATTGTAAAAATCGTAAACAAAGAGGATCTTGACTTTGATGAGGCTTATGCCGTGATGCATGAGATTATGAGCGGAGAAACCACACCGACGCAGAATGCGGCGTTTCTGGCGGCTCTTTCCACCAAGAGCGCCAGAGCCGAGACGACGGATGAGATCGCGGGATGCGCGGCCGCAATGAGAGAGCACGCCTTAAAAGTGGAGACGGATATGGAACTGTTTGAGATCGTGGGTACGGGCGGCGACAATGCGCACAGCTTCAATATTTCTACAACCTCCGCCCTGGTGGCCGCAGCCGGGGGCATGAAAGTGGCCAAACACGGAAACCGGGCGGCCTCCTCCCAGTGCGGAACGGCGGACTGTCTGGAGGCGCTGGGGGTAAATATTCAGCAGAGTCCCGAGCGATGCATTGAACTTTTACGGGAGACAGGCATATGCTTCTTCTTTGCGCAGAAGTATCATACATCCATGAAATATGTGGGGGCGATCCGGAAAGAACTGGGATTTCGGACGGTTTTTAACATTCTCGGTCCTCTCACCAATCCGGGCAGTCCGAAGCTGCAGCTTCTGGGAGTATACGACGAATATCTGGTGGAACCCCTGGCTCATGTTCTGGTCAGCCTGGGCGTCAGGCGGGGCATGGTGGTGTATGGACAGGATAAGCTGGATGAGATTTCTCTGAGCGCTCCCACTTCGGTCTGTGAATTTGACGGGGACCGCTTTCAAAAATATGTGATTACCCCGGAACAGTTCGGGCTTGAGCGCTGCAGCAAGGCGGATCTTGCCGGAGGAACGCCAGAAGAAAACGCCCGGATCACATTGGATATCCTGGGTGGAGAAAAAGGGCACAGGAGAAACGCGGTGCTGATGAACGCCGGGGCGGCGCTGTATCTCGGAGACAGAGCGGGCGATCTGGCGGAGGGTATCCGGCTTGCGTCAGAACTCATTGATTCGGGCAGGGCGGCGGAAGTTCTACGCCGGTTTATCGAAGTCAGCAATCGCCCGGAGAGAGCAGAGTGAGAGAAAGAGACGGCAAAGTGAGAGGAGCAGACGACAAAGTGAGAGGAGCAGACGGCATGAATATACTGGACCGGCTGGCGGAACATGCCAGAGAGCGCGTCTGTCAGGCGCAGAGAAAACTTCCGGCGGAGACGGTAAGGCAGCGGGCGCTGGCGCTTCCCAGAGGGGATTTTGCCTTTGAGAGAACGCTGCGAAAGCCGGGCATGTCCTTTATCTGTGAGTGTAAGAAAGCGTCTCCGTCCAAAGGGCTCATCGATCCGGAGTTTCCTTATCTGCGCATCGCAAAAGAATATGAAGCGGCAGGAGCCGACGCCATCTCCGTCCTGACAGAACCCGGATGGTTTCAGGGCAGCGATACTTATCTGGCGGAGATCGCGGCTGCGGTTTCCGTTCCGTGCCTGCGCAAGGATTTTACCGTGGATGCCTATATGATCTATGAGGCAAAGCTGCTTGGGGCATCCGCCGTTTTACTGATCTGCTCCATTCTTACGAGAGAGCAGATCGGGGAGTATCTGGGCATCTGCGACGAACTGGGCATATCGGCGCTGGTGGAGGCCCACGACGAGGCGGAGACAGAGGACGCGCTGCGCGCCGGGGCGCGGATCATAGGAGTGAACAATCGAAATCTTAAGGATTTTACGGTGGATACGGACAACAGCCGCAGACTGCGGGAGAGCATTCCAAAGGAGGTGCTGTTTGTGTCTGAGAGCGGAGTAAAGGACGCGGCGGACGTGAAGAGGCTGCGTGAGATCGGGGCCGACGCGGTGCTGATCGGAGAGACGCTGATGCGCGCGGCCGATAAGAGGGAAAAGCTGGCGCAGCTGCGGGGAAAAATGTGAAAAATCTTTGATTTTTCACATGCGAATTTGTGCCTACGGCCCAAAGTTCGCAGGTTATGGAAAGGAAAGGTTATTGAGATGACAGACAGGAGAGGACGTTTTGGCATACACGGCGGACAGTATATCCCGGAGACATTGATGAATGCGGTGATAGAACTGGAGGAGGCATATAATCACTATAAGGAAGAGCCGGAGTTTCGGAGAGAACTGAAAGGGCTGCTGGACGATTACGCGGGCAGGCCGTCAAGGCTGTATTATGCGGCAAAGATGACGGCGGATCTGGGCGGTGCAAAGATTTACCTGAAACGGGAAGATCTGAACCACACCGGTTCCCATAAGATCAACAACGTGCTGGGGCAGGCGCTGCTGGCCAAAAAGATGGGCAAGACCCGGCTGATCGCCGAGACGGGGGCCGGGCAGCACGGCGTGGCCACGGCCACGGCAGCGGCCCTTATGGGAATGGAGTGTGTGGTGTTTATGGGGGAGGAGGATACGGTGCGTCAGGCGCTGAATGTCTACCGAATGCGGCTGCTGGGGGCGGAGGTTGTTCCGGTAAAGACGGGGACTGCCACGCTGAAGGACGCGGTGTCGGAGGCTATGCGGGAGTGGACCTCGCGGATAGCGGACACGCACTACTGCCTGGGGTCCGTCATGGGACCTCACCCCTTTCCCACCATTGTGCGGGATTTTCAGGCGGTGATTTCCGCGGAAATCAAAGAACAGCTGCTTGCCGCGGAGGGAAAACTGCCGGATGCGGTGATCGCCTGTGTGGGAGGCGGCTCCAACGCCATGGGCAGCTTCTATCATTTTATCGGGGATAAAGAGGTGCGCCTGATCGGCTGTGAGGCCGCCGGACGCGGAACGGATACCTTTGAGACGGCGGCCACCATAAGCACCGGACGGCTGGGGATCTTCCACGGGATGAAGTCCTATTTCTGTCAGGATGCATACGGCCAGATCGCCCCGGTCTATTCCATCTCCGCAGGGCTGGATTATCCGGGCATCGGGCCGGAACACGCGTATCTGCATGATACCGGCAGGGCGGAGTATGTTCCTGTCACCGACGGGGAGGCTGTGGACGCATTTGAGTATCTGGCAAGAACCGAGGGCATCATACCGGCCATAGAGTCCGCGCATGCGGTGGCACATGCCAGGAAGATTGCCAGGGAGATGGAAAAAGAACAGATTATTGTCATTACCATATCCGGCAGAGGAGACAAGGACTGCGCTGCCATCGCGCGCTACAGAGGGGAGGATATCCATGAGTAAGATCAAAAATGCTTTTGCGGGCGGAAAAGCTTTTATCGCCTTTATTACCTGCGGCGACCCGGATCTGGAGACCACGGGAGCCGCCGTGCGTGCCGCCGTCCAAAACGGTGCGGATCTCATCGAACTGGGGATTCCGTTCTCCGACCCGACCGCGGAGGGGCCGGTGATTCAGGGGGCGAATATCCGCGCACTGCGCGGCGGGGTTACGACGGACAGGATTTTTGAATTTGTAAAACAACTTCGCGCGGACATATCCGTTCCTCTGGTGTTTATGACCTACGCCAACGTGGTGTTTTCCCGCGGTGCGGAGCGCTTTATCGCCGCCTGCGGGGAGATCGGGATCGACGGGCTGATCCTGCCTGATCTGCCGTTTGAGGAAAAAGAGGAGTTTCAGCCCCTGTGCCGCAAATATGATGTGGATCTGATATCGCTGGTGGCGCCTACATCGGCAAGCCGCATCGCCATGATTGCCAGGGAGGCGGAGGGCTTTCTGTATATTGTCTCCAGTCTGGGCGTGACCGGAGAGCGGCGGGAGATTACCACGGATCTGGCGTCCATGATCCGGGTTGTCCGGCAGCATACGGAGATTCCCTGTGCCATCGGCTTTGGCATCTCCACCCCGGAGCAGGCGGAAAAAATGGCGGATCTGTCAGACGGAGTCATTGTGGGATCCGCCATTGTCAGAATTCTGGAGAAATACGGAAAGGATGCGCCGGAGCGGATCGGGGAATATGTGAGATCCATGAAAGGTGCAATCGAACATATGTAAGAGCGTAAAGCGGGCGGGAAACCGGCCGCTTTACAATTCTAAAAAAATTTTGTATGATGACAGCATAGAGTTGTGTAAGCAAAATGGAAATATATGATGGGGGTTATTTGTAATGTCAATAAATTCAGTTTCCTTTCTCTTTTTTTTGCCGACAGTCGTATTGATCAATTTTATGCTGCCACGAAAATATAGATATATCTGGCTGTTTCTGGCGAGTTACTTTTTTTATCTTTCGAATGATATGCGGGCCGGCTTTGGGCTGGTTTTCTGCACTTTTACGACTTATATCGCAGGTGTATTGATAGAGAAGAAAAACGGAGTTATTAAGAAAGCAGTTCTGGCTTTGTGTGTTCTGGTCAATATATTTGTGTTATTGTTTTTGAGAAATTCCTTTATACAATTAAATGTGGTAACAATTGGTATTTCTTTTTATATGCTGCAGGCAGCAGGATATGTGATCGATGTATACAGAAATCAAATTACCGCCGAAAAGAATTTACTTAAGTATGCCGTATTTGTCTCTTTTTTCCCAACAGTTGCCTCCGGGCCTATTCAAAGGGGAACGGGGCTGCTGCAGCAGATCAAAGAAGGACGGGATTTTGACTACGACAAGGCGCATACAGGGTTGTATTATCTGTTATGGGGATATTTATTAAAACTTGTTATGGCCGATAAATTAAGCGTTATGGTTGATTTTGTTTATAAAGATTATAGTACAATGCCGGGAGCCACATTGCTGTGGGCAATTATTATATATGCGGTACAGTTATATTGCGATTTTGCGGGATACAGCGCGTTGGCGATTGGCGCCGGAAAGATCCTTGGCTTTGATTTAAAAGAGAATTTTTCGCAGCCTTATTTCGCTGTTTCTGTTAAAGATTTTTGGAATCGATGGCATATAAGTTTATCCTCATGGCTGCGGGACTATATTTATATTCC
>JAAVAG010000183.1 GCA_014804185.1 Lachnospiraceae bacterium | reverse complement strand
TCCGAATATCCGGAAAAATCATAATAAATCTGCAGCGTGTAGGAAATGATTCCCAGCCACGCCAGCCCGCCGCTGATCCGGTCCGTTCCCAGCCCCCAGATTTGATCCGCCGCATTGCCCAGCGTATTGGCGATCAGAACCTTTTTGCCCATTCCCTGGCAAAAGCGCCTTACTCCGTACAGAAAATCTTCCCTTGTCTCCGCTCTGTTTTTCAGTTCCCGGGCAATATCGCTGTACTGGACAATCGGCCCCGCGATCAGCTGCGGAAAGAGAGAGATATACAGCGCAAAATCCAGTATATTGGTCTGCGGCTCCTGCCCCCTGTAAACGTCGATCACATAGGAAATCGCCTGAAACGTAAAAAAGGAGATTCCGATAGGCAGTACAATCTTCGGAAGATGAAAAGCCCCCGTTCCCTGCAGGGAAAACAGATCCGCCAGAAAGCCGTTCTGCAGTCCGCCGCTGCACGCCGCCACAAGGGTTTCCGCCAAAGCCACCATCATATTAAAATATTTAAAAAAGAACAGCACCAGCAGATTTGCCAAAACTGTGATAATCAATATTCTCTTTCTGTTTTTTCCGCTTTGGGCATCTACCAGGCGCGCGCCGAAAAAATCGACCAGAATCACGCCAAGCATAATCAGGACGTACCCAATTCCTCCCCAGGCATAAAAAAACAGGCTGCAGATCAGCAGAAACCGGTTCTTACACCATATTCTCCGCCGCTCCGTAAGACCGGGAAGCCAGGTCAGAAATGCAATCCCGACTATTACAACGGGAAAAAATACCCACAAAAAAATCATGGAACTGAACAACATATCTTTACCTCCCAAACCGTTCACATAACCGCCAGCGTCCCTTTCCACTCCGATATGCCGAGACATATCACTCCAGCCACATAAATCCCCAGAATTACCCTGCCGGATTTTCCCACGGATCCGTTCCAATAGATCTGCAGATTGCGCAGACTGACAATCAGAATTGCAATAGATCCATACAGAGCGGTTCGTTCACCCGATATATAGAGCGTAGGGCTGAATCCCATTATGATCTGGGAAAACAGACCGCCGCCCAGAATAATAAGTTCCAACAGTGTCTCTTCGCTTTTTCCATGCAGAAAATAAATAGTCAGAGCCACGCATATCAACAAGGCCAGATATACACAGCCCTGCAGGAGCATCGTACCCCGGGTGTAGACGATCCCGCTCCAGTCGGGTTCTCCAAATCCGGGCAGATGCCTGTTCATCCCAAGAAGACCGATAATATGTCCTCCATGGGGAAAACCTTTTGTCAGCAGATGATTATTTGCAAACCGCCCTATTCCCCAATAAAATGCAAACGGAATCAGGGCAATAAGTATTTTTATACCAGATGCTTTTTTCCCTCTTTTTTGTATGATTCCCATAAGCAAAATGCCGGTCAGCAGCGCAAACACACTGTTATTTCTGTCAATACCACCCGCTGCCGCATAGTAATTGACTGTATCGATAAATCCCATAAACAGCTTTTCAAACATATTCATGTTCGCAAATTCCGGAAACCATTGTTCTGTCTCCTCTACCAAACGATGCGCGTTCCCGGGTGCGGTCAGAATAAAAATGACGGATGCTGCCGCCAGAATAAGAAGAATCCAGTAAAAAGGTGATAATCTTTTCTTCCTCTTAAACAGATACAGCCCAAATACCAGGTATACTCCTAAAATTACTGCCGCTCCCTGCTCCAAATTAGCGGCATAAAGCAAACAAAGCGGACAGGCGGCATACTCCCACATGGGGCACGTCTCATCTTCGATCCAGTGCTTTATAGGTCGCATTACAACAAGTCCCAGTGTCAAAGGCCACAGATAATTCATGGTTGTAGCAATCCAGCCTGCCCCGCAAAAGGAAAATACAGCTAAACTGCAAAGCATGGGAAAAAAGAAAATCTGCGCCTGAATCTTCGCATTTTTGCATCCGGTTCCAAAGAGATCTGCCGTGATCCATACAAACAGCATTACTATTAAAATGTTCAGACTTCTCCATATCCAGCCGGGAGATGCCGTCAGCAGCTTGATTCCCGCTTCGATAATAACCCTTGATGTCCATAACTTATATCTTGCTGAAAGGAACTCACCCATAGCCCTGGTATCTCCGGCAAAAATGGCGTCATCTCCCCAATCTGTCCGCAGAACTGTCTGCAAAAGCAACAATAAAAAAAAGAGAATTCCCATGATAAGAAACTGGTATAAAATCCTCTTTCTGCTCTCCTGATCTATTTTCATCTCAGCTTTCCTTCCATAGTTATTTTTCAGAATTGTTTTTTCAATTGCGCTTTTATGTTACCCCTCTGCAAACTACTTTGTCAACCGCTTTGCCGATAAAAACAGGACGTATAGATGGGTTCCTATACGTCCTGCCGCCTACTGCACGTTTCCATGATCGATATCCATCTCCAGCGTCCAGTACCCCGTGGGATAGCGGTGCAAATAATCTGACGTATCCAGTTCTTTCTCTCCCTGAGATGTGATGACAAGAATCTTTACCTCCGCTCTGCTTATCCCCGCCTGATCCCCATACCGTGCCATGCTTTGATCATCCTCCAGCGTCAGATGATAAACCCCGTCCGTGCGAAGAAACTTTATCTGGATGAACTTTTCGGTTTCCGTATATCCTGCTGTCAATTCACACTCTGAGTCCCACGTGGATCCTACGCCGCTTATCCCACCTGTAAACTCCATTCCGTCATCCAGCGTCCCCTCCAGAGAAAGATGCAGATCAGAAATGGTTCCTCCCTGGGAAAGCCCGCTCCATGTGAAATACACGATCATTTCTTCTTCCGCCAGATCTGTGTTTCCGCTATCCTCCTGCCCATTGTCCACAGGCCCGCTTGTTTCTGCAGATCCGCCGGTCTCCGTCTCCGGTGTTCCGGCGCCGCCTGACTCCTGTCCCTCACCTCCGGAACCGGCATTGGCTCCGCTGCCGTATCCTTGTCCTGCTGCCTGACTCACTTTCTGCATTGCCTCATAAATATCCATATTTCCGGTCTGCCTGTATCCGCTCTCCAGAGTCTCATATGCCGCCTGCATATCGCCCATCCTCTGATAAGCATCCGCCAGCCCCAGATAAGCATCCGTATCCTTCGGATCAATCTCAATGGCCCTGCTGTATGCGGCCACCGCCTGCTCGTATTCCTGAGCCGTCAGATATTTATCTCCCAGATTCAAAAGTCTTGTCATGCGGTTGCCGGGTGCATTATAGATACCCACTCCCACCAGTACCGCAATCAGAAACGCCAGAACAACAAAAGCTGCTCCTGCCACTGCCCAGACCCACCACATTTTTTTACGTCCGTTGTTCATATCAAAGTTTCCTCCCCGGTAATTACCGTATTTATATCAGAACGCCGCTTCCACTCCCTCAAAACAGATCTGCTTTGACCGGCCGTTTTTCAGGCAAATCGTAGTTGTTCCATACGCGCCCGTCCGCGGCGTATCTTCATACTGGATCTCACGGATGGGAAACAGTTCTTCCTCCGCAAACACACATGCATTTGTCTCCTGTCCCCTGGGAAGCTGCGCCGTAATGACCTGGGAAATCAAAAGATAGGGCTCCGCGCTGCCGTACTGTTTGCGGCTTTCCATGGATGCACAGATCACAAGGGAATTTTCCGAATCCGGATTTGTACCGCTGCTTTGTATCACATCAAGGCTTTCCCATCCCCGATAACAGGTCATTGCCATCTGTCTGTGCAGGCCGGTGTGATCCCGCCCGATAAGTATGACTGCCTGTGCCAAACTTCCGTCGGGAAGAACCTCTTGTTTCCTTACGACTTTTGTCTGATTTCCGTCCGGCCCCGGATTGTCCGGAAAGCCATATGAGCCAAGCGTCACTTTCACCGGTCTGCGGATCAGACGCAGCTTATCCACGCGCAGAATACCGTGCTCCACGGGAAAATCCGCCAGATTCACCGCCTGAAGCCAGTGCTGCTCCGTCTCAAGATTCGCCTCGAAGAACTGTCTGCGGTATAAAACGTCGTCCCGTTCCCCACACCATATTGTCACGTTTGCCCTGGAGGGCTGCTCCGCCCCCGTCTCATACAAAAGGTACTGCTGGGACTCGGACAGAGCCTCCCACGGATATTTTGTATTGTAATTCAGTTTTCCGTAGTTCCAAATGCCGTGAATATCCCGCGGACTTTTATAGACCTTTCCGCTGCGCAGAATCGTCTCGCCGTTGGCCTCATGATTCGTATAGCACAGCGCAGGACCGGACAATATGGTCTTTCTGACCTCCCCCGGACGCATCTTTTCCCATTCGTCGTTGCTTTCCACAGCGGTCCAGAACGGATGCTCCGGCGGCAGTTCCAGGCAGAGGAAAGCCTTTCCCATCCACAGCGGGGATTCCGCGCAGGAATACCCCTGCACCAGCGGTGTAAACTGCCCGTAAAATCCAAGTGTCGGAATGCCCTGATACAGAAAATCATCTCTTGTCAGAAACTGCAGCAGAGACCCTGAAGCAATTCTCCTCGCTCTTCCCGGATCCGCCGCCGCATTTTTCAGCAGGAAATTGGCCGCCAGCGGGCCGGTTGCAGCGTTTCTGTAAATACAGCTTCTTCCCCACATATTGGTATGCCCGTCCCGGTCAAAAAAATCCGGGTAAGTTTCTGCGAATTTGTTGGCACACTCCTCAAAACGCCGGGCCAGATAAGGTTCGTTCTCATATCCGTACCAACTGTTCCAGATGGGAATGTAAATTTGAAAGGCCCAGCAGGAATAATAATCGAAACTGTGTCCGTCCCGGTACCACCCGTCGCCCACTGTGTAATTTAAAATGGCCTGGGCGTGATCCACCATAATCTCCCGGTCTATGGCATATCCTTCCTTATTTAAAAACGCCATATCCAGCATATTGAACAGCCGCCAGTTCTGCGGAACCGTATTCCCATGGGCAAAGCCGGACAAAAACGCCGCAATTCTGTCCCGTTCTTCTTTGGTGTAACGCATCCAGATCTGTTCTCTGCAGGCATTCAGCCCGATCACCAGGGCACTGCTTTCCACCGTCTGCTGAAAGCACCGGAACGGATCAGCCGCCCCGATAAGCTTCCGCATGTCCTCATAATCCCCTGCGTAAACCTCATCCCCTTTGGTACAGGCCCGGAGAATATGGTTTTTATAATAATCCCGCAGACGGATTCCACAGACTTCAATGTCCGGCTCGTTCCTGATCATTACGGACGCTATAAAAAAAGATCTGGTGAGCCCCTCAAAAATTTCCGCCCTGCGCTCCGCCTCCTGCTGCTCCCGGGGCGCATGCAGATGGGGATACGTCACTTTCGTTTCTTTCCTCGGCATAACCACCGGATCGTCCATACTGTGGATATTGCCGAAAATCCCTTCCAGCATATACCTCCCGGCACCCAGCCAGTGCTTTCGCGTCATCCCTGTATAGGGGCTTATCTTATAATCCGGATCTTTTACACGAAACGCCATAATTCCGCTCTCCATCCTTTTGCTCCAACAAATTGCCGACAGTATTACCTGTCGGCCAGATGTTTTCATTCCTTATACAAACTTCACGGCAGTACCATAGGCCATAACCTCTGCCGCTCCCTGCATAACAGATGCGGAACTGTAGCGGACATTCACAATCGCATCCGCTCCCAGACCTATCGCCTGCTCTATCATACGCTGGGTGGCAAGTTCCCTCGCCTCGTTCATCATCTCTGTGTAAGCCTTTAACTCACCGCCGACCAGTGTCTTAAAACTCTGGGAAATATCGCGTCCCAGATTTTTGCTCTGGATCGTGCTTCCCTTTACCAGGGTCAGCATCTGCAGATTCTTTCCTGTAATGTAGTCCGTATTTACCACTATCATCCTCTTCATCCTCCTTCATTTCTATCATGATATAATGTCTGAAAATCAACTAAAAATCAATTTCAGCCTCGCAGTGCGCGTAGCTGTCCTTGCTATCCGGATTTTCAGAGTCCTGGCAGACAGCCGAAAATGTTATCTTTCCGCCTGTCAAAGACGAATACTCGCTCTCATCCAAAACCAGCGTCACATTGACGCAGTTTATCCATCCAATGCGTTCCGCATATACCGTCATGCTGTTCGTAAAACTGCTGCCGTCCTGATCTTCCACAATCCATCGGATATCGCCAATCAGGTCCTCCTGCGTAAAAGGAACCGTGCGCCCGATACGCAGCCGCACCTGATAATATCCCGCACGCCTGATCAGATACACTCTGGACAGAGAAAGACCGCTTCGATCCAAGACATTACAGTCAAGTTCAGACACCTCTCTATCACTCGCCCAATTCGGATACGTATCTTCAGAAACCAATCCGCGCATGCCGGAGGCAATCCCTTTCCTGTTGAAGTCAGCGCGAACACAGAGTACATAGACAAAAACCAGTACAACAAAACTGACGACGGCAATCATCATTTTCTTATGCTTTTTCATATGCATTCTCGCTTATCAGACAATCTTGGAATAGCCAAAGGCATTGGCAAATGCGTCGATCGGTTTTTTCTCCTTACACATCACACATTTTTCTGGACTGTAGGTCATATAGTCCGGAATGTCGGACACATTGAAAAGCGAATTGATGGGAATGCCCACAACACTGCTCGCTGCACTGAACACCGCGCTGACGCCGCTTATGGTTGCGCCGTAATAGGTCAGTGTGTGAATCGCCTTTGTAACGGTTTTACCTGTGGTCGCGCTGGCCAGCAAAAGGAGTATATTTTTATCTTTGATCATAGGCAGATAATTGTCTCTGAACAGCATATGCCCCGATGCGGAATACTCCGGAGATATAATATAGATTGTCTGGTGCGCGTTTCTGGAATAAACCCCCATTCTCGTCAGTTCTTCCGCCAAAAAGGCGCCGATAATCTCGCAGCCGTCGATACAGACAATGGTATCCACCACCGTGGAGAGCATAACCTGCCTGCCGAGTTCTCTCGCCGCAGTGGACGCCTCGCTCAGTCTTGTCTTCAGCGTAGTCATGTCCAGGTAGTAATTGACATGGGAATTGGGGGTTACAAAATGTCCGGGAATTGCCTTTAACTCGATGTTCGGGTGATCCTTGGAATGGATCCTGATGATTTCCTGCATATGTGTTCCTCCTTCTCACGATACAGTTATACAGTTATACAGTTTACAACAACCTTCTCTGATATTCTTATTATACTGCCTGCACCCCGTTAAGTCAAATAACTCTGCCACAGGACGCGGCGAATCAAATAGTGAAGACCCGGCAGCCGAAATTACTCTTTTCATGCTCATGGTTCTATGATATACTGAACACGGTTCTATATCAGGTGTAACAGGAGATTTGTGCATGTTATTACCAACAATGCGAGGACAATGAAAATGGTCAAAAAAATATACCAGAACGTTGATAAACTTTTATTCGCGGCAGCAATTCTGATCGGTATCAGTTTATGCTTGACTAAAAATCTAACCTACGATGAATATTATTCATTCGCTTTAGCTAAACATAATTTGCTGGACATCATCACCATAACATCAAATGACGTACACCCGCCCGCTTACTATATTGGTTTGCATTTCTTCCTGGCGCTCTTCCCCTATCAACAGGCTGCAAAGATTTTTTCTCTTTTGTTTTATATAGGTTATCTTGCGTTGGTTCAATTTGGTTTTAAAGAGTATCTTTCCAAGGAAGAGAATACCTTTTTTCTTTTTCTGTCGGTTTTCTTTCCCTGCATGTTTATCCACGGATGCAACGTGAGAATGTACTCCTTTGCCATGTTCTGGACTCTTGCTGCAGCACTGCTGGCTGTTAATTTTTGTCGTAAGGACAACTCTGTTGGCAGAAACTGCTTGCTGATTGTCTGCAGCCTGCTCGCCATGTACTCACACCTCTTTACTATGCTGGGTGTTTTTTTCCTTTATCTTCTTATACTGATCTATGTAATTGCCAAAAGGGAAATACGTCGTATTCTCCACTTTGGTGTAATTGGAATATTCACAGCTTGTGGGTATTTACCCTGGCTATCCATCACATTCCAGCAGGCTACCACACATAAAAATCTTATTGCCCCTTACGACGAGGATACTTTCTGGGTCATTGTCAGTGAGTGGTTCTCCTCCTGGCATACTCCCTCCCGCAATTCTATTCACATCGGTCTCTTTGTAACCTGCCTATTATGCATAATTGGGATTTTTTCCTGCATTAGAAAAAAGATTTTTCTGCCAATGGCAGGTATTTTACCTTTTTTCATGGTGGTGATTACCGGAGTCACTATGTCTATACTCTATGAACCCTGCTTTTTCGGCAGATATGCTTATGCTTTTATATGGGGCATTCTTGTGCTTATGTCCTGCGGATATGCCCGACTATTTAAAATTGGAAAAATAATTACGATTATTTTGGTTTTCGCTATGTTTTTCATAAATTATCGGGACGAACTTCAAATGGAGTTTGAAAATGAACAAGATGTATTTGAGGAATTTGCCAGTGAGAATATAGGCGATGAAGATCTTATTATTCTCTCCACTGTCCATGGAGTCCTTTTTGAAACAACATCCACTCGATTCCTCTTTGGTCCTGTCCCTGCGTTCTCTCCTTTTGAAAATCTGGACACTCTTTTATATAAGGAACAGTTGCTTCCTTTCAAGGATAAAACTATCTGGTGGATTGGTTTTGATAAATTTGTACCCACATTTTGGGGACATGAAGCAGAATGTATGCTGGAACTTACCTATCAGAAAATAGAATTCTCCGTATGGCGCGTATCCTATTGGGGACCATGATCTCCGTATACCGTAGCATGATCCCCATATGCTTTTGGTTTCGTTATAACAGGCGCAAATCAACCGTTGCATACCCTTGCCGCTGTCTGTATCGCTTTCTGTTCCAATTCCCGCATTTTTAGCAGTGCTTCCGCCTGTGCTTCCCTTTTTTCCTTTGTCCAGAAACTGCGGACATCCGCAGCTGCAACAGAACCCTCGAGACCAACCATATCCTTTATGGAATCCGCAATCACTGACGTCTTTTCGAAACAGGAGGCAATCTGTTCCATCTCATCTGCCCAATCCGGCAGCAATTGCACGGCGGATGCAAGATAGGAAGCCGCTGATTTTCTGGCGTCACAGAGCGCCAGAGCGCAGAATTGATTGACCGAAAGCCTGCGGAATAAATCCTCATCATCGTG
Organism: Lachnospiraceae bacterium; assembly: GCA_014804185.1. Classification (GTDB taxonomy): domain Bacteria; phylum Bacillota; class Clostridia; order Lachnospirales; family Lachnospiraceae; genus Acetatifactor. The sequence goes on along the minus strand of JAAVAG010000183.1, from coordinate 126 downwards.
CTCCTCATACCAGGTATTCCGCAGCAATTCCTCCGCCCATACCCTGTACGCCTCCTCTCCGGTGGCATACCCGCGGACAGTGCCCTGCCGATTGCAGTCAATCAGAATCTGCAGCGATCTGAGCAG
>JAAVAG010000182.1 GCA_014804185.1 Lachnospiraceae bacterium | reverse complement strand
GCAAAAACACGGAGGACTCTTTAAAGTATTCGCTTTTTTTCGTCAGATACCCGGTAAAATAAAGGAAGTTCCACAGATTTTCACCCCTGCCGTACATATCCTCATACGTTACTTCTTCATGCACCTGGATATCCAGTGTATCACCGCGCAAAAGCGCCTCGATCTGCCCTTTCGTCTCCCGGTCTGCCTGCGCGATCATGTCCTTTACGATGTCATTGGAACTGGTGTTGATCCAGTAGGGCCGGGGAAAAGCGTTGATATCCGCAAACAGATCATACATAAAGTTAATCACACTCCATGGATTGTAGACCTCCGTATTCCCAAAGGTATATCCATCATACCACTCTTTCATGGTGGAAAAGCGGCTTTCCGCATTGTAATAAGACATGATCTGCCGCACTTCCGGTTCTGTAAAGCCAAAATGCTCACTATATCTCTGGTCCAGTACTGAAATAATCCTCAAATGGTTTAGTCCGGTGAAAATGCTTTCTTTCGAAATACGCAGGCAGCCAGTGATTACCGCAAACTGCAGGCAGTCATTGGTCTTCAGGGCAGATTCAAACAGCGAGCGGATAAAATCCACCATCTCCCCGTAAAATCCCCGGAAATATGCATTTTCCAGCGGCACATCGTATTCGTCGATCAAGATGACGGTGTTTTTACCCATAATTTTATGCATACACCGACAAAATAACTGCAAAGAATTCCTGACGGTTCTTTCCTCCGCCTTTCCCTCTGCAATTTCAATATACTGCTCATATTCTTTTAAAGAAAGGCTGGCCTTTCCGCATTCCACAATCCTCCGATGCCTTTCAAACTCCGTACTGACTGCCGTCTGTATCATATAGTACGCCGTGTCAAAGTTTTCCTGCTTTGCCGACTTTAATGTCAGGTTGATTACCGGATACTTCCCCATGTGACCGGTATATTCCCCACCGGCCTCCATAATCTTCAGTCCTTGAAAAAGCGCCCTGTTCTGCGCGTTTTTCTCCGCATCCCCGGTATCCTCAAAAAAATACCGGAGCATGCTGAGATTCAGCGTCTTTCCGAAACGTCTGGGACGGGTAAACAGGTTTACTTTTCCCTGCAGATCCAGCAGTTCCTTGATCAGCAGCGTCTTATCCACATAGTAATAACCGCTTCTTTTCATATCTTCAAAATTCTCAACGCCTATCGGCAATGGTTTTTTCTCCGGCATCATCGCACCTCCCCGTTTCGTTTCCTGCTTTCTTATTATATCCTATCCATTTTTATTTCACAATCTATTATTCAACTCCGATCACATATCACGGCGCTTTTCTGCCATTCCCCGTTATCGCTGCGGAGAAAAACCGGCACATAAGCAGAGCCATACGCGCCTGCTTCATGCGCATATGGCTCTGTAGTCTCTGTTTATTTCATACTGCCCTGGCCGCCCATCAGCATCGTCATTTCCTCAATCCGTTCCAACGGGAACGGCGGCTGTGTAAGCGGCTTCATTGCAATGGACATCAGCTTCATCGGATTATCGTCCGCCGCAATCCGATTGGCGCTGATCTTTCCACATTGTCTGCATCTGTGGATAATCGCCCACTCCCCGTTCTTTTTTACCCATACGGCGATAGGCTCCATATGCCCGCCGCAGTCCGACGCCCGGTCTCCCGGCCTGTTGTCCACATGAAGACTCATCAGACAGTTCGGGCAGTGATTCCTGTGCTCACTCCCGGCGTTTTCCGGTACCACCTCACGCCCGCATGATCTGCAGACGAACGTTTCCATACAGGCATGATTTTCGTAATAGTTCTTCTGAAATGTCTTTCTCTTGTTTTCCCGATTCAATGGACCTCTCCTCCCTGCTCACTGCTTTGCGCCGACCTGGAGGGTCTGGAGGCTCTGAGAATCCTCTGAATACTCTTCTCGGACAGAAAATATTTTTCAGATAACAGCTTTATGCTGCTGCCTGTCTGATATTCGTTGTATATTCTGGTATTCCTGTCCTGCAAATATGCCTTTGTCCCGCTGACAGAGCCCCACTTATCGCGCTCCGGAGCCTTTTTAGGGACATAAAGCATCTGGCCGTCAATATATTCCTGCACCAGGGCAAGAACATTGGACGGTAAAACTTCTTCTGCTCTTATATAGCCCACGATTGCCCTCCTAACATTCCCGACAGGAAAGCGATGGCTACAATCATAGATTTCGGTTTACATAGCCACCGCTATGCCGCCGCGGTCTCCTTCTTCAACATGAAATTCACTCTTATCCTTTCTACCCTTGCAGGATTTTATTTTCTATTCTGATCTTAGCAGGAATACTGATGACGGACAACCCTGAAAACGGTTCAAATCATTTTTGCGCCTGATAAGCCCGCCTTTCAGTGGATCTCATCCAGGTAAAGCTGCACCCGATTGTTGATCACCCCGCTTACCTGCTCCGCGCTCTTGCTGCCATCAAAATAACTCCCCGCCTCCTCCCGGATAATATCAAGGATAGGGGCGGTCCGCATGGGCAGGGAAGCCGCCTCCTCCAGCGCTTTTCTGTATTCCTCCTGTTTTTCTTCTGAGACATCCGCGTTCAGAAATCCCGGTATCACTTTAACTCCATTCACATACCGTATCTGAGTCAGTTCGACGATGACTTTCTCCTGCATCCACTGCTCAAATATTTCCTTGTGGACAGGCGGTTTATACCACTCAAAATCCGTGCCCTGTACCTCTTCCCCGATGAGAAAACGGATAAATTCCCACGCCCCCTCCTTGTGAGAAGAATTCGCATTGACCGCCATGGTATATGGCGAATCGGACACTGCGTGACAGCCGTCGTCAAACAGCACCCCGCAGGTCACCATCCCATCCGCCTCCTGCTCCGCGCTGCCGTCAAACTGAATCACATTGTCAAACCGCAGGAGAGTCGTAATACAGGATTCCGGGTTCTTTCTGCCGTTATCGCCGTGTCTTCGGGCGGCTTCCAGCAGTTTTTCAAACAGCGGTGTTTGGAAATCACAGGCGCCGTTTTCCCAGTCCACCATTCCCCAGAGACTGTCCGTCCCCTCCAAAAACATGCGCAAAACCTGTCCCGAGTCGGCTCCTCTGTAATAAACGCCGTCCTCTTCCTGTGCCAGCAGGGCATCGACCAGCGCCTCTATGTCCGGCGTTCCCCGTCCTCCCAGCACTCTCTCATCCATCTGATAGCCTATGACATTCATTCTGGGATTCACACCATAAATCTTTTCTCCCTGCCGCCAGGTGGAAAAGACCAGCGGAAAATACTCCTCCTCCCGGACGCCTGATGCCTCCATATAGGAATTTAACTCTTCCAGAGCGCCCTTTTCCATCATCCCGCTGACATAGTCCCCCAAAAGACTGCTGCCGCACAGAATATCCGGCCCTTTCCCTGCGCTGACCTGAATGCTTGTCAGCCTGGCAAAATCCTCTGCGTCATTCCCTGCCCCACAGTCCTCTATGACCACATGGTAGGTATCGTTTTTTCGGTTGAACGCCGCAGCCTGCTTTGCAACCCAATCATCCCTGGAAAACACGCCCCGCAGCACAACGGGAATTTTTTCCACCTTTTCCATCTTCAGTTTTTCTATCAGAAAGTCCTTTCCGTTGGATTGCGCATAGGAATTGGTATAAACCCACAGAAGATGTACACTGCCATCCCCCAATACCCGAAAATTCCGCAGTTCCAGATCGTCATGCCATCCATAAGAGGTTCCGGTAAAGGACAGGATCGTCTCCAGACTCCCGTCTGCCGTATTCACTTTCATGACCTTGCGGTCAAAATTTTCGGTTCCTATCAGGGCGGGAAATTCCCCATCGCTCCCCAGATGTACCCATTCCATCACGGGAAGTTCCACCTGTGACTCCGGAATCAGTTTCCCGGTATCGGGATCCATCTGAACCACATACCGGGTATCTGTCCTTTCGTCCCGCGCCAGAACATATATCCTGCCGTCCTCCGTCTGACAGAGATCCTCTATGGCGGTTCCCTGCTCTGTATTCGTCTCATAAAGAATCTCTCCGGAAGAGGGAATCTTCACGATACAGCCCTGGGCTCTGTACTTTCCGGCTGCGCTTATATAATTGGTACAATAACAGTACAAATTCCCCTCTCCGTCCAGATACCACTTATATCCGGAACTGGAAACGGCGCCTGCGGCGGTATATTTCGCCGGGGCTTCCTGCAGCAGCACCTTACTGTTTCCGTCTTTTCCATACAGCAGGACTCTTGCGCTTTCCCCGGACTCCTCATCCCAGAGCTGCACAGGTTCCCCCTTATAAAACTGCATGCCAAGAAAGATATACCCTGTGTCGCCAAACATCGCTGCCACCTGCACCTGCATATCCTGCCGATTCTTCGCCCACAGCCCCAGATCAAAGAGTTCCTCCTCCACCGTGAGATCATAATACTCCGTCCTGTCCGTGATCTCCGTCAAATCCATACCTGTGGTCACTCCCTGCCAGCCAACTCCGGTATCCCCGGCACTTCCGTTATTTGCATGACTCCCGATATTCCCGGCATCATCCCCGCTCCCTTTTGTTCCGCAGGCAGTAAGCAGCAGGCACAGCATTAAAACACTCGTCGGCAAAATATGTTTTCTCATGTATTTCCTTCCTCCTGACCGCAGAAAGAATTCCTGTCTGACAAAAATTTCTTCACCTATGCGGTTGAATGCTCTTTATTTTTTATCAGTATACAACAAACGGACAAAATATGGTATAATTTTCTTTACTACGATGCAGCAGCAAAGAATGGAGACAATTATGGCTATTACGGCAGATTATCATTTACATTCTTCCCACTCCGGGGACAGCGACGCCCCCATGGAACACATGATTCAAAGCGCCATTTCCCGCGGTCTGACGCATATGTGCTTTACGGAACATATGGATCTTGGATATCCTGTCACCCCCGAGACTCCGGCGGGACTTTTTGAAGTGAACACAGACGCTTATCGCGCCGAACTGTTACGGCTCCGGGAGCAATATGCCCCGCAGATCCAAATTGCCTTCGGCATAGAACTGGGACTGCAGCCCGGGCTCGCCCAGCGGATCCGGGCATATTCCGTTTCCTGTGATTTTGACTTTATCATAGGTTCCTCCCATGTGGCAGGCGGAAAGGATCCCTACTATCCTTCCTTTTATGAAGGGCGGACGGAAGAAGAAGCCTACCGGGAATATTTTCAGTCCATCATCGACAATATTGAAAGTTTCTCCAATTATGACGTCTACGGACACCTGGATTATGTGGTGCGCTACGGTCCAAACAAAGACCGGGACTATTCCTATGCCAAATACCGGGATCTGTTTGACAAAATGCTCTCTCTTTTACTGGATCAGGGAAAAGGCATCGAACTGAACACGGCAGGGATACGAAAAGGCATGCGGGACGCCAATCCCTGTATGGACGTTTTGAAGCGTTACCGGCAGCTTGGCGGCGAACTGATTACCACAGGCTCCGATGCCCACAGACCGGAAGATGTGGCGGCAGATTTCGCACGTGCGGAAGAAATTTTGACGGCGTGCGGGTTCCGGTACTACGCAGTATTCCAAAACCGCAGGCCGGAATATCGAAAGATTGGATGACTATGATCGGAACATCAGGGGGCGGACGCGCCCCCCGCAAACATTCTCATAAGATTTCCCCTATAATAAGTATATGGCTCCCGCAGCGGAAAACCGGACGCCATACCCGCCGCATAGCACCCCACCGTGACCAGGCAGACCAGAGCAGTCAGAGCAAAATTGATTTTTTTCCTATTCCTGGGCGCGCCCAGATAGCGCTGCCACAACAGGTACAGAACATATGGAATCCAGACAAAAACGGCGGGATTCATCCCGAAAGCCTCCTGAAATCTGCCCTGCAGCAGCAGCACGGCAGCCCTGGTGCCGCCGCAGCCGGGGCATGGAAATCCGGTCAGAAGCCGCATGGGACAGGACGCGCGAAACAGCAGTCCCGTCGCCGCATAATAAACGGCCAGCGCCGCAAGGGCCCATCTGATCTTCCGGATATCTTCCCATATGGACCGCAGGACTTTTCCACATTTCTGTTTCATCCCCAGCTTTCCTCCTACATCTTTCGTCAATATGTCTTTATTATACACCCTGCCTGCTCAAAAAACTATCTTTCTGCGATTGTCTTTTGTCATAATGCGGTCTATAATAGCAGTGTGCCAGAATGTATCCAAACGTTTTGGAGATTGGAAGGTTATTTATGAAAAACTTGAATGTAACTGTTATACTGCCGTCCCTGAATCCGGATCAGAAGCTGGAACTGGTGGTGGACGGCCTGCTCAGGGAGGGTTTCACCGACATTGTCATCGTAAACGACGGCAGCGATGAGGCGCACATGCTCCCTTTTTCCCATGCTGCCGCCCACAGTGAAGTCACTGTGCTCACACACGAGATCAACCGCGGAAAAGGACGCGCCCTTAAGACCGCATTTTCTTATGTCCTGGAAAACCGCCCGGACACAGCGGGAGTCGTCACCGTGGATGGAGACAATCAGCATGCTCCCCACGATATCAGGGCCTGCGCCCTGCGGCTGCTGGAGGAAAAGGACAAGGTGATCCTTGGCTGCAGGGACTTTGACGGCGAGGATGTCCCCGCCCGCAGCAGATTCGGCAACAAGACTACCAGCACGGTTTTCCGCCTGTTGTGCGGCATCAAAATCTCGGACACACAGACCGGCCTGCGTGCCATTCCCCGCAGCGCGCTTCCCCTGATGTGCCGGACTCCGGGGGAACGCTTTGAGTACGAGACGGAAATGCTGTTCGCACTGAAACGAAACCGCATTGCGCTTACGCAGGTAAAAATCGACACGGTCTACCTGGAGGACAACTCCTCCTCACACTTCCACCCTGTCAGAGATTCCCTGCGGATCTACGGCATTATTTTTAAATTTTTATTCAGTTCGGTGATTTCCTTTCTCATCGACTATGGGCTGTTCACCCTGATCCTGTTTTTACTGACGGGACACGTGGACAGAACGGTTTGTCTCTTTGCTGCTTTCTTTCTGGCAAGGGCCTGTTCCTCCGCCTGCAATTATCTGCTGAATAAAAAAACGGTATTCCGCTCCGACACGCCCATAGGCAGATCTCTGGGGAAATATTATACGCTCTGTATTCTCCAGACCGCATTGTCCTATAGTATCGTGTGGCTGCTTGGCAGCCTGCTGAGCGGCAGCCCTTATGTGGATACGCTTTTAAAGCCCATTGTGGACATCGTTCTGTTCTGTGCCAGTTTTCAGGTTCAGCAGAGATGGGTATTTCGATAAAGTGAGGTGAAATGTCATGAGCAAGACTGTAAGTCAAACGGATGACGCTCCAAAGGAGAAAAAGAGCGTTCTCCGCAAAATACTGAAAATTGTGAGAAGATTCTTTCTGGTTCTTCTGACCTTTCTGCTGGTCACATTTGTGGGTGCGTATGCCGCCATGTGGCTGATCTGCCACGGCCCGAGCACCGCCGCCAGGGATCTTTTTGTATCCACCATTCTGGAAACAGGACAGATGAAATTTCTTGCCTCCTGGTATTTCAGCGAGGACGAGATCCTGGATATCACGGGCCGCAACGGCATGGTACATAACGACGATGAAGTAAACCCCGATCTGATTGCCATCCCCGCCACCGGCTCTGCGGAAAGCGGAGATGAGGAGACGGAGGAACTTCCCGATATAGAAATCATTGAGATATCCGGACATTCCTTTTTTGCCAAGATGATGATCGTCCGCGATCCCTCCCGGGTCAGGCTCGCAACCATCTATCCCTGGTCAGAAAGCGAGGAGGGCAAACAGGGCATGACGCTGGAAGGACTGGTACAGCAGGGAGATTATCTTGCGGGAATCAACGGCGGAGAATATTTTTCCAACGGCAACTGGGGCGGAAAACCCAAGGGACTGGTGGTCTGTGACGGCAAGATTCAGTATAACAAACCCATGGCGGGCGATGTCATGATCGGTTTCAATGAGGACGATATCCTGATCATCACGGAAATCGGCGGCATGACCGCAAAGGAAGTGGAACAGCTGGTGGCGGATAACCAGATCCGGGATGCCGTCAGTTTTAAGGATATTGATGACGGCGACGACAATCACTTTTCCAAACTCATCATCAACGGCAGCGCCACGGAAATCAGCGGCAGCGGCAGCGGCGCCAACCCGCGGACGGCCATCGGGCAGAAAGCGGACGGAACCGTTCTTTTACTCGTTACGGACGGCCGCGGCGCCGGGGGACATCTGGGCGCAACGGCCCGGGATCTGATTGCCATCATGCAGGAATACGGCGCTGTCAACGCCGCAAACCTGGACGGCGGAAGTTCCTCCGCCATGTACTATGACGGCGCTTACGAGATGTCCAGCGTGACCCTATATTACGCCACCTCTTCCTGGCGGCTGCCCACCGCTTTTGTGGTGGAAAGAAAGGAGGACTGACCCATGGCTGACGCAAAAACGAAAAAGAAAAAGTTTCCTGTATTCTGGACCGTGTATTTTCTCTTTCTAGCCGCGCTGGCTGCATTCTGGATTTTCGTCCTGCGCTATGTCAACGAATGCCTGCTGGCCTACGAGGACGCCCAGCCGGAGCATGTGGTGGAGGCGCTGGCCCGGGACCTGCAAGACGGTCAGGCGGAGAACATCCTTTCCTTTCCCGCCTCTGAAAACAGGTTTCAGGATCCGTACCTGGCCAGGGACCGCTATCTGGCTGCTCTCACCGGCAGTGAGATTACCTTTGAGAAAGATCCCGGAAGCTATGACGCCAAGAATCCGGTTTACCATCTCTATGCGGATCAGCGGCAGATTGCCACAGTGTCTCTGAGCGAACTCTCCTCCGAACCCCTGATGTTCATCCTGTCCAGGCAGGAATGGGAGGTAGCCTCCGTCGTTCCCGTCCTGGAGACCGGAGAAAAGGATGTGCTGATTTACGCCCCCAACACCTGCACCGTCCGGATCAACGGCGTGGAGGCGGATGAGCGGGAACGAAACGGAGAGGAACATGAGATCACGGAATTTTCCTATGTGGCGGAATACACTTCCGTCCCCAAGCTGGTGGAATATGAGATCACGGAACTGTTCGACGAACCGGAGATAGAAATCCTGGACCGCTTTGGGGAGAAAATGGAATATACCAGAACCGACAATATCATAGAGGCGTCCGATTTTCCTATTTCGGACATGGATGAGGAACTGGCTGATTATGTACTGCAAAATGCCATCAACTACTCCAACTTCTTTTCCCGCGACCTGCCGGGCTGCCAGAAAAGCGTCGCCCCTCTTCGGTATATGTTCCCCGAGGGCTCGGAGTTTCTGGATCTTGCGGATAATTACCGCAAGCATGATATGTGGATGTACAGTTCACATGGCGCCCCCACTTTTTCCAACCAGCGGGTGACGGATTATGTCAGATACTCGGAAGATTTCTTCTCCTGCAATGTCTATTTTGAGAAAAAGATGACGCTCACCAAGACGGGAGCGGTCCGCACGGTAGTCACCAATGACAAGTATTACTATGTCAATATCGACGGCAAATGGCTGATCGCGGACATGAGAACCATTCTGGAAGAAGAATAGGCCCAGTGAGCCGTACCCTGAATAAACATGGCCCCGGACACCGATTATATCGGCGCCGGGGCGTTTCTTTCTTCCGTTTCTGTTTTCGCAGCCGATTCTATTCCTGTGACAGGCCGCACAGCACCACTACCTCAAGAGGCGTCGTCTGCGCCGGTATGCTTCGGGTGGATCTGTCATATACGACCATCAGATACCGGTCTCCGGGATTCCCCGAAAAGGTCTGGTTATTGACTGTCCGCACCGGGACATTACGGCTCATATTCAGCTTCAGGCTTCCGTCCGAAGAGACCAGATCACGCCCGAAGAAAGATACCATGACGCTCTGCCCCCGCCTTGCTCTGGCGGCTGCCACCGCCCGATACTGCGGAGGATAGATCATCGGAACCGGAGCATCCGCGTCATAAAAGAACATCACTTCCATTCCCACACGCAGATTTACGAAATCCAGCACAAACGTATCCGCGGAAACTATAAAGTTTACAATACCGCCGTCCCCGGTTTCCAGAGAAACCATCTGCTGACAGCCGTCCTCGCGCATGCCTCTCCCTGTGGGTACGCTCCAGCCTGTGGGCGTGATCTCTGTAATTACGCCCTGGGTCGCCGGAAAATTCTTATTTTTATTTCGATTGCCAAATCTGTAATCCATATTCTCTCACGCATCCTTTTTCTACCAATATATGCATCCCCGACATTCCGGTGCGCCGCGGAAACGTCCAGACTCCGCTTTCAAATCCTGATCATCCGGCGGTTTGAAACCGCAGGGCGCGCTTTTATTTCAGAAAGAATCCGGCGATCTCCATCTCCTGGTTAAAGGTGATCGTGTAGGTCACTTTCTGATTCTCATACTCCGCCACTGTCACCGCCAACGCATACTCCGTTCCGTCCTGATCCGTTGTCCCCACCACTGTCACAGCCTCATATTTCACAAACTCTCCCCTGCCGCCCACATACTGCGCCAGGATGGCCTGCATGCTCTCCGGCATCAGGATTGTTTTCATCTCCTCCACCATGGGAAGCTGACTGAGTTCTTCCAGGTTGTCTGTGTTGATGCAGTCTATGACTTTCTTTGCCTGTTCCCTGACCGCATCTTCGTCAAAACTCTCCGGCAGTTTTACTCCCGTACAGCCCGCCAGCCCCATCATCAATAATACCATTGCCGCCATGATAAATAAAGTTGTTTTCTTCATTTCCTCTTTACCTCCATTATTTCCGTTTCCGCATTTTACAAACCAATATAGCGATTCCCATACATGCCGCATACAGTGCGAATATACCCTCCAGGGCATATCCTGTGACGCCCGCCGACTGCCAAAATCCGATGGACGCGTCACAGATGCCGTGGAGCAGGACCGCAGCCGCCCAAAGCAGCCAGCCGCCCGCGCCGCCCCTCCTTACGGCCTCCATGGTCATCATACTCCATTCCATATGCATCAAAATCGCCAGAAACCGCTCCAGACCGCCCATAAACACAACGCCAAAGGACAGACCGCCGTACATGCCGGACACAGTCTGGGACGAAAACATGACACAAGCCGCCAGCAGGTTCAGACTCGAAAGCCCTGTCAGAAGCGCCGCTTCCAGACCGCCATGTCCCAGCCCGAAGGCCGCCGCATCCGGCCATCGTCTGTTTTTTTTCATAAAGAAATACATTGCTGCAGTTCTCGCCGTCTCCTCGGCAATTCCCGCAGTCATACCCAGAAAGATCCAGTATCCGAAAGGATGATTGATCCGAAGATTCTGATACCAGGCCGTTTTCGGGAGCACCATGTTGATCAGCGGGATTCTGATCAGCACCTGGGATACCAGAAAAGTGGCCGCCCCCAGAAAGAACGGACGGATGCACCGCTTCTTTTTTCTGTGCAGCAGCACGACGCCTGCTGCCGGAAGTCCAAAACAGACCGCAATATTCCAGAAAATCCCCGCGTAAATTCCCACTCCGCCGCTCATATTTTCTCCTCTTCTTCCCCGGCCTGCAGCATGGGCAGCATAATCTGCACCATAAACAAATCCTGCTCTCTCCGATACTGTATATCACCGTGATAACCGGCTATACACCGCTCCACGTTTTTCAGCCCGATCCCCTGGAACGCTTTTTGCATTTTTCCCTCTGTCCATGCCGCGTCCTCCTCTTTCTGTGAATTGGTAACACAGATGCTGATCAGATCCCGCACCCGCCTGGCCCGCAGTTTTACATATGGTTCCGCTGCCTGTGCAGCCGCTTTTACCGCATTGTTCAAAATATTGTCAAAGATCACCGTGATATCCACGTCCCGATATCCCTCGAAATCCACGTCTCCCAGATGTGCTTCAAAGGTAATTCCCAACTCCCGCATCCTGCGCGCTTTGTCGTTGAGAATCATATTGAGCACGCGGTGACCGGTGTAAAACTGCTCCCCCAGTCCGTTCAGCATCTGATGCAGATCCCTGGCATACTGCTGCGCCCGGTTGTCCGCCCCAGGACGACACAGCTGCTCCATGATCTGCACATGTCCCCTGATATCGTGAAGGATGATCTGAGAATATTCATATCTGCACTGCAGATCCGCATAATGCGCCCTCTCCAGTTCCTCTTTCTGTCTGCGCATATCCCGCTCCCATGCCTCCTCCCGGTTCTTTTCCTGAATGGGATACCAGATATTCAGAAACAGGATCAGGCAGATATTGACCGTAAAAAGCGCCGCCCCCTGTTCGTCCAGATATATCTGCATGAAATACAGCAGAGAATAGACAAAAACCATGCTGAACAGCGGAAGCAGCAGGCTGGCCGCATATTGCCTCCTGGTGACTTCTTTTCCCTCCCGCCTGCGCACCAGCATGGCATAAAGCCGCACCAGCAGCAGTATCGCCAGTCTGGAAGCCAGAAGATAGAAAAACACATAGTAAGCCTGCTGTATAAAATAAAAGATCCCAAAGTAAAACAGCATATTACATATCCATGAGATCAGAAGATCCGTCACTATACATGCCGACATCAGGCCCAGATAATAAATCAGAAAAGTTCTGCTGCCGTTGCAGGTAAAATGGGCGATCAGCGGATACCCCGCCATAATGGCCAGCACATTTACCGCCACTGCCCACCTGTCCGGTACAAAGAACAGAACACTCACCATCAGCGCCGTATATACGGCAAATATCAGGTTTCTTTTCCATGGGGCCAGCTTTTTATCACATCCCATCCGGATCATCGCATCCGACAGCACATAGCCCAGAAACAGGCTGCCCGCTATGGGAACTACCACATATTCCAGCACCTTTATCGTCCCGATCATGTCCTCCTGCCCCCTCCTGTGATCTGCCCCAGATAGGCATTCAGCGTTCTGCGGAATGCCGCCGCCCTTTTCTGTGAGAGCGGCACACGGGTTTCATCTGACAGTACCACATCCGTTCCCCGGATCGCTTTCACATGAAACAAATTTACCACAAAGCTTTTGTGGGGCGCCGCAAAGTCATAGCGCTCCATCTCCTGCGCAACGTCCGCAATGCGCTTTTTCAACATAAACTCACCCGTCTGCGCGGTCAGCTTCACCCTGCGCTGCTGATATTCAAAATAAAGAATGTCCGACACTTTCACCCTGACCAACCCCTCCGCCGCCACAAATTCCAGCGTTTCCTGCCGTTCCATCTGAAAATATTCGAACACCTCATCCAGCTGTCCATAGACATCCCGCCGCACCTGCTCCATATCTCCGCTCTTTAAAAGATAGGCAAAGGCATGAACCGTCAGGGCCTCCATGGAGTAATCCGCATAATTGGTGAGATATATGATCTTGGCTTTCCGGTTCCTCCTGCGGAGTTTTCTGGCCGTCTCGATCCCGTTATCCCCGGCCGCATCCGTCAGATCAATATCCAGAAAGATCACTTCAAACGTTGCCCCGCACGCCAGCAACTGTTCCCCGCTCTGAAACACCGTCACCTGCAGAGCGGCCCCGGTATAGTTCTGAAGCATATGTTTCAGCGCCTCACACCAAAAGATCTGGTCGTCGCAAACCGCCGTCTTTACCATCTCATCCCTCCTCCATACGGCAAATGAGAGCCTGTTTTCGCTTTTATTATAGACATGTAAGATGTTTTTCACAACCACCTGTGCATAAGGTACGGAAAAAGCGCCCTGAAAGACAAAAAAGTCAGGCTGCAGCGCGCTTTCTTTGCGCCGCAAAACCTGACTGTGTCCAATCTCACCTTTCCATTATGATCCTGCTCTATGATTCCGTTTCTAATCTATGATTCCGCCGCCCAGCACATATTCTCCGTCATAGAAAACCACGGCCTGTCCCGGTGCGGCTGCCCTGACCGGCTCCTCGAAAAGGCAGCGTGCCGTCCCGTCTCCCGTATCCTCCACAGTGCACATGGCTCCCGGATGATTATACCGTATCTTTGCCAGCACACGCCCTGGCTCCCGCAGGCGTTCTACGGACATATAGCTGACCCCATGGCATGTCACTTTTCGGGTGAGAAGATCCTCCTCCCGCCCCAGCACCACCTGATTTGTGTCCGGGCATATCCGGCTCACAAAGATCCGGTGTCCCGCGGCAATTCCCAGTCCCCTGCGCTGGCCCACCGTATAATGTGAGATTCCCCGGTGCCTCCCAAGCACTTTTCCCGACGGATCCACAAAATCTCCCGTCCCCGGTACTCTTTCCGGCGCCTCCCTCTCCAGAAAGGCGGCATAATCTCCGTCCGGCACAAAACAGATATCCTGACTGTCCGGCTTATGCGCCACCGGAAGTCCCAAATCCTCCGCAATCTTTCTGATCTGCTCCTTGGTATACTCTCCCACGGGCATCAGAGTACGGGAAAGCTGCTCCTGGGTAAGGTTGTAGAGCGCATATGTCTGATCCTTGGCGGCCGTCACACTGTTTCGCACCGCATATCTGCCGTTTGGCAGTCTGTCGATCCTGGCATAGTGCCCCGTGGCAATATAATCGGCTCCGATCTCCAGGCTCCGCCGCAAAAGCGACTCCCATTTCACATAGCGGTTGCAGGCAATACACGGATTGGGTGTCCTGCCCCTCAGATATTCCTCCACAAAATAGTCCATAACCTTTTCTTTAAATTCCCGCTTAAAGTTCATGACATAATACGGAATATCCAGCCTCTCGGCCACCCGCCTGGCATCCTCCACCGCAGAAAACCCGCAGCATCCGCCCTTTGCCTCCACAGCCTCCCGGTCTTCCTCCTGCCAGATCTGCATGGTCACACCGATGACATCGTACCCCTGCTCTTTCAGCAGATATGCTGCCACCGACGAGTCAACCCCGCCGGACATGCCGACCACAACCTTTTTCTTCTCAGTCATTTTTGCCCCGGCCCCTCCGATCTGTCCCTGCGCAGCTCATGTAGGGATCTCTTCCTCTTCTCCCTCATGAATGTCTTTTTTGGGCTCCTTGAGTCCCTCGATCTCTATGCCGTTTTTCTGTGCGTAATCCCACAGTGCGGCATGAATGGCCTCCTCCGCCAGCAAAGAACAGTGCACCTTGACCGGCGGCAGACCGTCCAGCGCCTCCAAAACGGCTTTATTGGTTACCTGCAAGGCCTCTTCTACGGTTTTACCCTTTACCAGTTCTGTTGCCATACTGCTGGTTGCAACCGCCGCACCGCAGCCGAAGGTCTTAAACTTCGCCTCCTGTATAACTCCCTTTTCGTCTATATCCAGATACATACGCATAATGTCGCCGCATTTGGCATTTCCTACAGT
>JAAVAG010000181.1 GCA_014804185.1 Lachnospiraceae bacterium | reverse complement strand
GAGTATGATGCACTGTCTGCAGACGACAAATCTTCTCAGACATTGTACTTCATAACGGAGGAATGAGATGCCGATATTTTCAGATAACAAAAAAGCAAAGCTACGCATAGGGGGCAGAAAAATTAAAAAAGCTTTCTTCACAAACAAAAAAGTATATTCTTCAGGAAATATCTGTACTTACCATGTTGACAGCGGGCAGGTTTGCTCAGAAGAAGTCGATGAGGGTGTATCCTGTCTCTTTCCCAAAACATTTATTCCCACAAAGAGCGGTTGGACATTTGTGGGTTGGAGGGAGGATACTTCTCCAAATGGAACTGTATTGACCGAAAAGAACATGAGTGATAATCCCATAGCGCTGTATGCGGTCTTTCGGCAGACAATTACAGTAACTTATTATAACGGCAGTTCCGCCGCATCTAACACTACCGGATCCCGGTATTATAATAATGGGACAATTGCCAACCCGTCCTTTACACTCGGACAGGCGCCCCTGAGTGGTTGGACTGCCAGAGGATGGGCATCCAGTGCATCTGCTAATGCTGGCATTGTATATAATAACGGCGTAGTTTTCAGCAGAGATTCGAATTGCACTCTTTATGGCTGCTATTACCAGACCATAACCCTGTCCTATTCCGGCAATGGCAGCACCGGAGGCTCCACGGCCGCGCAGACCGGCACCAGGTACTGGAATACCGGAAATGTGATAAATCCGTCGTTTTCGTTGCAGACAAATGGCTTCACCAGAACAAACTATGCGTTTCAGAAATGGGCGGCAGGAAGTACCGGCGGCACACAGTATGCTGCCGGATCCACAATTACCCTTTCTGCGAGCACTACTATGTACGCGTTGTGGATTGCAAGCACAATCGATGTACTTCATGATTCCACTTATATGACATATACTGGCAGCTGGAGCGGATTATCAGCCGGAGATACCCCGAATGTGGGAGTGACTGCCGTGGTAAATTCTCCATATGTTGGGAACAAACCTAATCAGGAAAGCACTGGAAGTCTGACAATTAACCTTGGACCATATAAGAAAGCTACAATTATAGTAAAACCCGGCACGGCAAATACTACAGCCTGGTATGACAATGAACGACATGGTAAGGTTTATATAAACGGAAGCGAAGTGTATAATAGTAATAATCAAAACAATAATGAAAGTGACAGGACATATTCAACTACCGTCAATACCACTATGTCATTTCGATGCTGCGCAAAAATAACAGGAAATAACGGTGGAGCATATACGTATGTTGTAGCAAGTGTAAAGATTAAATCAATTACTCTTTCTATGTAATTATAATTATGAGATAAAACCGGAGATTCAGGTAAACCTGATCTCCGGCCTTTGTTATATGCTTTCCCATTGGCAATCGTTCTATGGAATTTGGAACTTACATCATTCCGCCCATTCCGCCACCTGCGGGCATTGCGGGTGTCTCTTCTTTGATGTTTGCCACAACAGACTCCGTGGTCAGAAGTGTGGATGCCACGCTGGTAGCGTTCTGCAGTGCGCTTCTGGTAACCTTGGCAGGATCCAGGATACCTGCGCCGACCATATCCACATACTCCTCTTTCAGAGCGTCGAAGCCTACACCTACCTCAGACTCTCTCACCTTGTTGACAATCACGCTGCCCTCCAGGCCTGCGTTGGCAACAATGTGATACAGCGGTGCTTCCAGAGCCTTAAGCACGATCTCCGCACCGGTCTTCTCATCGCCGGAGAGACCTGCCGCAAGCTTTGCCACTTCCTTGGATGCATGGACATAAGCGGAACCACCGCCGCAGACGATACCCTCTTCCACTGCCGCTCTGGTTGCAGCCAGTGCGTCTTCCATGCGCAGCTTCGCTTCTTTCATCTCGGTCTCTGTTGCAGCGCCCACACGGATCACCGCTACGCCGCCAGCCAGTTTTGCCAGCCTCTCCTGCAGTTTCTCTTTATCAAAGTCAGAGGTAGTCTCCTCGATCTGTTTCTTGATCTGTGCGATTCTGGCCTGGATGGCATCCTTGTCTCCCTCGCCGTCCACGATAACCGTATTTTCTTTCTGTACCTTTACGGATTTTGCATGGCCCAGCTGGTCAAGAGTTGCCTCTTTCAGTTCCAGTCCCAGTTCGGAACTGATCACCTGGCCGCCTGTAAGGACAGCGATATCCTCCAGCATTGCCTTTCTCCTGTCGCCATACCCGGGAGCCTTTACAGCCACAACATTGAATGTACCGCGCAATTTGTTCACAATCAGAGTAGTGAGCGCTTCGCCCTCCACATCTTCCGCAATGATCAGCAGTTTGGCGCCGGACTGTACCACCTGCTCCAGCAAAGGCAGAATCTCCTGAATATTGGAGATTTTCTTATCCGTAATCAAAATGCTGGGATTCTCTAAGGTTGCCTCCATTTTATCCATATCGCTGGCCATATATGCGGAAATATAGCCTCTGTCAAACTGCATGCCTTCTACCAGATCCAGCTCCGTCATCATGGTCTTGGACTCTTCAATGGTGATAACGCCGTCTCCCGACACTTTCTCCATGGCATCCGCCACAAGCTGACCTACCTCGTCGTCTCCTGCCGAGATCGCCGCAACTCTTGCGATATGCTCCTTGCCGTTTACCTTGGAACTCATCTTTGCGATAGCTTCCACTGCACAGTCGGTAGCTTTCTTCATACCCTTTCTCAGGATAATCGGATTAGCGCCTGCCGCCAGATTTCTCATTCCGGCATTTACCATAGCCTGCGCCAGCACGGTTGCCGTTGTGGTTCCGTCACCGGCCACATCGTTGGTCTTTGTCGCCACTTCCTTGACAAGCTGTGCACCCATATTCTCAAACGCGTCTTCCAGTTCGATCTCTTTCGCAATCGTCACACCGTCATTTGTGATCAGCGGAGCGCCGAAAGACTTATCCAATACTACATTTCTTCCTTTGGGTCCCAGCGTTACCCTGACAGTGTCAGTAAGCTGATTTACCCCGGATTCCAGTGCTGCACGGGCCTCCGCGCCGTATTTAATCTCCTTAGCCATATCTCTTACGCCTCCATATAATATTGTTTATAGTCAGAATATCTCAAGCCTGATCTCATCAAACGAAGATATTCTCTTTAGCATATAACTGCCAGGATATCACTCTGTTTTACGATGATATATTCTTCATCCTCGATCTTCACTTCTGTTCCCGCATATTTGGAGTAAATCACCTGATCTCCGGCTTTCACTTCCATCTTGATCTCTTTTCCGTCCACAACTCCGCCAGGACCTACCGCGATGACCTCGGCCTGCTGGGGTTTCTCTTTATTCTGCCCCGGAAGAACGATTCCCGACTTAGTCGTCTCCTCTGCAATCAGATGCTTTAATACAACTCTGTCCCCTAAAGGTGCTAATTTCATAATGATGCCTCCTTATTTTCTCGTTTCTTTTCCCGTTAGCACTCATTTTCTTTGAGTGCTAACAACTAAAGCATATAATAATTTCATCCATACGTCTTTGCAAATTCACATAAATCCACTGGTTCTTTCTATTCTCTTGTTTTCTCCTGTTTTCTCTCGTTTCCTTGCTTTTTCATATTTTTACCATATCGCAGCGATTTAATATGATTTTTATAAAATTTAGAAACGCTTTAAATTCACAGCAGAAATTCCCGGGCTTTCTACCTGTTTTTTTTGTTTTTTCCAAACATACCGGCCACAAAATACAGCGACGCAATTCCCGCAAACACATACCCCATCACCATATTCTGCAGCAGGGCTCCCCACTCATTATATTCGGAAAGATACTCCGGCATCTTCGCTGCCGCCTCCCAGAAACTGATATACCCTGGAATTACTTTATTGAGTTCCCGGTAGTAAGACCATGCGCCCGAAAGGTACGTCGCCGGAGCGATCACAATCAGACCCAGAATTACCGAGATCACCGTCCCGAATTTATCATTCTCCCGCCTGGACAGAAGCTGGTATCCCTTGATGGCCATCACCACGATAAGCAGCCCGATCCACCCGGAAATCAGACCGAAAGCGCCCACAACCGCCCAGATCAATCCTCCCAGAAGCGCTCCGACTGCGGCCCCCAGAACTCCCAGCGCCCTGCTGCCCTTTTCCGGCTCCGTATAGGGTACGGTATAAGAGCCCGCAGCGCCCGTATTCTGTGATGCATACGTATAATCATAGGGATTCTGCTGCTGAGGCACATATCCCGGCTGCTCTGACATATATCCTGCCTGTCCCTGCATATATCCCGGCTGCTCCGGCATATACCCCGCCTTCTGTCTCAAGGATCCGGCCGCATAAGACGCATTCGAATATCCCGGCTCCGGCTCCTTTTCTTTGCGAAGCAGACGCACGCCGCACAGCACCGACGCAAGAAGCCCGGCGATCATCAGTATGATACCTGCCGTGCCATATCCGTAGGCGCTGCTTTTCGGCCCCACATTCAGGTAATAGTCTCCGAAAACCTGCGAGAAATTATACGTGTCTACCACACCCTCTCCGAATACCTCGTCCGCCACATCCAGCACCATGCTCTTTAATTCGCTGTCTATTCTCTGTGAGTAACCTGCCGCGTTCACCGCCTCCGGCTCATTTTTAATGCTGCTGGAATACATCCAGTCTATATAGGGCTGATAGTGGGGCAGATCCTGATTCTTCACACACAGGATCGCAGCATTAAACTCCTCGTCAAAGGCAATATAAAACTGCAGGTCCCGGCTTGCCTCATAATACGCAAAGGAGGCTGTCATATATTGTATCCGCACATAGGCGTATGTATCCGCCTTTTCAGCGCTGTCAAGACTGACCGCATTTGTCTCCAGGCGATTGCCCAGGAGCGAATACAGAAGCAGAACAGCTCCCGCAAGCAGCGCGGCCACGCCAAGCGCCGCCCCAACGGCGGCGCCTGTTTTGCTTTTTTTGTTTTCTGTACCTGAATTCATCAGACCTCCACCTCCAGATATCCGAGAAGTTTGCTCATGTCGTATTCATCCTGCACGCCCAGGTTGGAATCATAAAACTTTCCGTCATAGTGGACAAGATAATGGCAGAAACGTCCCATCTTTTCCATCATCACACAGCATTTTGGAAGAGTGACCGTCTCTCCCTCGGTATAAACAATCGTCTCGCTGTGGCCGATTCCGTAGTAATTCAG
>JAAVAG010000180.1 GCA_014804185.1 Lachnospiraceae bacterium | reverse complement strand
TCCAATGTGGTTGTCATGGGGATTGGGGAGCCTCTGGATAATTATGAGCATCTGCTTGTGTTTTTGAAGCTTCTGACGGATGAACACGGGCTTCACATCAGCCAGCGCAGCGTAACGGTTTCCACCTGCGGTATTGTGCCGGGAATCAGGAGACTGGCGGAGGAAAAGCTGCAGATCACGCTGGCGCTGTCCCTGCATGCTGTGACGGATGAAAAGCGAAAGGAACTGATGCCTATCGCCGCAAAATATCAGATTGGTGAACTGATGGACGCGTGTGCTTATTATTTTGAACAGACCGGCAGGCGGCTGACATTCGAATATGGCCTTATAGCAGGAGTAAATGATACGGAGGAGGACGCCAGGCTGCTTTCCTCTCTGGCAGGCGTTCTGCACTGCCATGTGAATCTGATCCCTGTAAATCCTGTGAGGGAGCGAAAATACAGACAGCCGGATGCCGCCAGGATACAGGCCTTTAAAAATAAACTTGAAAAAAACAAAATTAATGTTACTATAAGAAAAGAGATGGGAAGGGATATTGACGGCGCATGCGGGCAGCTTCGGCGTCGTTTTATTGAGAATGCATAGAGGAGGCAGAGGGTGTTAAAGACGTTTTCTATCACGGATATCGGAAAAAAGAGAAAACTGAACCAGGACTATGTGTACACGTCGGAAAAGCCTGTGGGCGGCCTGCCAAACGTATTTATTGTGGCGGACGGCATGGGAGGACACAACGCGGGAGATTACGCGTCCAAATATACAGTGGAAACAATGGTCTCTGAGATGGAAAAGTCCGTTGATACCAATCCTGTGACGATTCTGAAGAAAGCCATTAAAGCTGCCAATGAACACATCTGGAAAAAAAGCGGTGAGGATGCGCAGCTGGAGGGGATGGGGACAACGGTTGTGGCTGCCACACTTTCGCAGAACCGTCTGGATGTCGCCAACGTGGGAGACAGCAGATTGTATATCGTGAATGACCGGATAACACAGATTACCAGGGATCATTCTCTGGTGGAAGAGATGGTCAGGATGGGCGGAATTGCAAAAGCGGATGCGCGCAATCACCCCGATAAAAATATTATTACGAGAGCCATCGGTGCATGCGACACCGTGGAGGCAGATTTTTTCAGTGCAGAGTTAAAACCGGGAGATATCGTATTAATGTGCTCTGACGGTTTGACCAATATGCTTGAGGATGAAGAAATCCGTATGATCTTGAACGGACAGAGAGACATCGTGGAAAAAGCGGAAGAATTGGTTAAAGCAGCCAACAATAACGGCGGCAGGGATAATATCTCAGTGATACTGATCGAGCCGTTTGCGTAGAGTAAGAGGAGCAGAGTATGATCAAGATAGGAATGATGATAGGAGACCGCTATGAGATACTGGAAAAAATCGGCACGGGCGGCATGTCGGACGTATATAAGGCAAAGGATCACAAACTGAAACGTTTTGTAGCGATCAAAGTGTTAAAACAGGAATTTTCGGAGAACGATAATTTTGTAACCAAATTCAGGATCGAGGCGCAGGCTGCAGCAGGCCTGATGCATCCCAATATTGTAAACGTGTATGATGTGGGAGAAGAAAACGGGATCTACTATATCGTGATGGAACTGGTAGACGGAATTACGCTGAAAAAATATATAGAAAAAAAAGCGCGGCTGACCTACAAGGAGGCAGTCAGCATTGCAATACAGGTGTCGCTTGGAATTGAGGCGGCACACAACAATCATATTATTCATCGGGATATCAAGCCGCAGAACATTATTATTTCCAAGGAAGGAAAGGTCAAGGTAACGGATTTCGGAATCGCCAAGGCGGCGACCAGCAATACGATTACCTCCAATGTCATGGGGTCTGTGCACTATACGTCGCCGGAGCAGGCCAGAGGCGGTTACAGCGACGAGAAAAGCGATATCTACTCGCTGGGCATCACAATGTTCGAGATGCTTACCGGACGTGTTCCGTTTAATGGGGAGACAACGGTGGCAATCGCCATCAAGCATATACAGGAAGAATTTCCCACGCCGAGAGAATATGTGCCGGAGATTCCGGCCAGTGTGGAGAGTATCGTGATTAAATGCTGTCAGAAGAGTCCTGACCGCAGATATCAGTCCATGGCGGAACTGGTTGACGATCTGAAACAGTCTCTGCTTAATCCGGACGAAGATTTTGTGGTTTTCTCGGATCCGGACACGGAGGCGTCCACCAGATTTATCTCCGATACGGAGATGGATCAGATCAAACGTCAGTCCGAGAGGCGGGATTCCATGGACGAGGCTCTGCGTCTGCGCTCCGAAACAGGATCTCTGAGCGGGCGTTACCCGGAGGAGGATTATGAGGGAGAAGAGGAGGAAATAGAGGAGGACGAGGGATACGAGGATGAGTATGATCCCAGAATGGAGAGGATTACTACGATTCTGGCGGTGGTGGCGGGTATCGCTGTCTGCTGTGTCATTATATTCTTTGTGGGCAGAATCACCGGTGTGTTCAATTTTACAGGAGAAAGCAAAGTGATCGACGGGTCGCAGTCGGAATCAACGGATGGCACAGGAACATCCACCGGTGACAGAGAGAACAGTGGCACGGAGCCGGTGGAGATGATCGCTGTGGCAGGTATGAAACTTGACGAGGCGGTGGCGGCTTTGCGGGACATGGGCCTAGAACCGGAGATAGAATATATGGAATCCGACACATACGAGACAGATACCGTGATCAGTGCAGACGTATCTAAAGGAACGCTGCTTGCGCCCGGAGCGATTGTGAAACTTACCGTCAGTTCCGGCACGGAGGAGGGCGTGGAACTGCCGGAAGTGGAGGGACTGTCCTATGAGGCGGCAGTGGGTGCGCTGGAAGAAAAGGGATTTACGGTGAAGAAGACGGAGAGTTATTCCGCCGATGTGGAGCGGGGCAATGTCATTGCACAGAGTCCGACGGCGTATACCAAGGCTCCTGCAGGTTCGACGGTTACCGTCAATGTCAGCCTCGGGCAGGAGGACACGAAAGTCAGGGTGCCCAATCTGATCGGTTCGGAGGAGGATGAGGCCATCGCCAAGCTGATTGAGGCCGGTCTGACCGTGGGAAATACGGGCGAGATGAGCAGCGAAGAGGTGGAGAGCGGACTTGTATGCTATCAGAGTTATTCCTACGGCTCTTATGTGGAGCAGGGAACATCAGTGGATATCAAGGTGAGCATGGGATCTGCCCAGGCTACTTACAGGCTGAATGCCAGTATTGCAGCGCCGACAGTGGATGAGGCGCCGGATTATGTGGCGGGAACATCGGTGAAAGTGACGATCGTTGCGGAGACAGGAAAGATTCTCCTGGACACCACCACAACCGCATTTCCACTGTCCGCCAATGTGTCCGGGATACCGGCGTCCAGAGGAACCATCACCTTTACTTATACGGTGACGACAGACGCGACCACCGTAACGGACCCGGATACGGGGGAGACGGTGACAACACCGGGAACCACGGTGGAAAAAACATTTACCAGAGAAATTGAGTTTACCAGAGAATGACGATGGAGAGCGGTTTGCGGGGGAAAATTATTAAGGGAATTGCAGGACAGTATTATGTTCACACTGGCGGAGCGGAAATCTATGAGTGCAAAGCGAAAGGCATTTTCCGCAAGGACAACACCAGGCCGCTGGTGGGGGATAACGTGGAACTGGAGATATTGGACGAGGACAAAAAGGTGGGCAGTATTTCCTCCATTATGCCAAGGAAAAGCGCTCTGATCCGTCCCGCGGTGGCGAATGTGGACCAGGCTCTTGTGATTTTTGCCGCCGCCAGGCCCGCGCCGGTCTTTCAGCTTCTGGACCGGTTTCTGGTTATGATGCGGCGGCAGAATCTGCCGTGTATAATCTGCTTTAACAAGAGTGATCTGGTTTCCGGCGAGGAAATCAGGCGGCTGAAAGAAATCTATATAGACTGCGGCTGCAGGATTGTGTTTGCCAGCGCGCAGGAAAATACGGGGATAAAGGGAGAACCCGGCGCGCTGATGGAACTGCTCCGGGGAAAGACCACTACGGTGGCAGGACCCAGCGGGGCGGGAAAATCCTCTATTGTGAACCGTCTGCAGGACGAGGTCTGTATGGAGACAGGGGAGATCAGCAGGAAGATCGAGAGAGGCAGGCACACCACCAGGCATTCCCAGTTGATCGCTCTGGAGGACGAAACTTATATTATGGACACGCCGGGATTCAGTTCCCTGATGCTGCCGGATATGGAAAAAGAAGAATTGAGCGCCTGCTATCCCGAATTTGACGCTTATGAAGCAGAGTGCCGTTTCGGCGGATGCGCGCATATCGGGGAGCCCGTATGCGGAATAAAAGATGCGGTTGCCGCAGGAAAGATCAGCCGCATGAGGTATGAGAATTATGCCCTGCTCTATGAGGAATTGAAAAACCGAAAAAAATATTGAACCGATCAGAAAGGTATGGGATGGAAATGAAACTAGGGATCGTAGGTTTACCGAATGTGGGAAAGAGTACACTTTTTAATTCATTGACTAAAGCGGGAGCGGAGTCGGCGAACTATCCGTTCTGCACCATTGATCCCAATGTGGGAATCGTGGCGGTGCCTGACGAGCGGCTGAAGCTTCTGGGAGATCTCTATCATTCCAAAAAGGTGACGCCTGCGGTGATTGAGTTTGTGGACATAGCCGGACTGGTTAAGGGGGCGTCCAAGGGAGAGGGACTGGGAAATCAGTTTCTGAGCAATATCCGCGAGGTGGATGCGGTGGTACATGTGGTGCGGTGCTTTGAAGATTCCAATGTCATCCATGTGGACGGCAGCGTAAATCCTCTGCGGGACATTGAGACAATCAACCTGGAATTAATCTTTTCTGATCTGGAAATTTTGGAGAGACGAATTGCCAAGGTAAGTAAGGGAGCCAGAATGGACAAGACTCTGGCGAAAGAACTGGATCTTCTGGAGCGGATCAAGGCGCATTTGGAATCCGGAAGACTGGCAAGGAGTTTTGTGCCGGAAGACGATGAGGATGAGCAGACATGGCTCGCTTCCTATAACCTGCTTACCTATAAACCCGTTATTTTTGCCGCCAATGTGTCGGAGGAAGATCTGGCAGACGACGGGGCGGGCAATGAGATGGTGCGGAAAGTGAGAGAGGCGGCGGCAGCCGAGGGCAGCGAGGTGTTTGTCGTATGCGCCCAGATCGAGCAGGAGATCGCCGAATTGGAGGAAGACGAAAAAGCGATGTTCCTGGAGGACCTGGGACTGCAGGAAACAGGGCTGGAGAAGCTGATCAGGGCAAGCTACAAACTGCTGGGACTCATGAGTTTTCTGACCTCCGGGGAGGATGAGACGAGAGCCTGGACAATCAAAGTGGGAACCAGGGCGCCGCAGGCGGCTGGAAAAATCCACACGGATTTTGAGCGCGGTTTTATCAAGGCCGAGGTGGTAAACTATAAGGATCTGCTGGCACAGGGATCTCTGCCCGCGGCCAGAGAGAAAGGGCTTGTCAGGATGGAAGGAAAGGAATACGTTGTGCAGGACGGAGACGTGATTCTTTTCAGGTTTAATGTGTGACCGGGCGGCGGATAAAAAGACTGCGGACAGCGGAGGATTGATATGGGCGAAATGGACATTGCATTTCCGAATCTGGGAATTTATCTGAGGAATGTGCCGGAAAAATTTACGGTTTTCGGTTTTGATATTGCCTTTTACGGGCTGATCATAGCCACGGGCGTGCTGGCGGGGATCCTGATGGCGGTACATATGGCAAAGGTGACGGGACAGAATCCGGAGATTTACTGGGATTTTTCCATTTATGCCGTGATTTTTTCGGTGATCGGCGCCAGGATTTATTATGTGGCGTTTAAGTGGGATGAATATAAGGATAATCTGCTGCGCATATTCAACACCAGAAACGGCGGTATGGCGATTTATGGAGCCGTGATCGGCGCGTTTCTTACTCTGTTTATATACTGCAGAATCAAAAAGCAGAATCCATTCCAGTTAGGCGATACAGGGGTGTACGGGCTGATTCTGGGACAGATTATCGGCCGCTGGGGCAATTTCATGAACCGGGAGGTGTTCGGCGGGTATACGGATAACCTGCTTGCCATGAGGATACCGTTGGCGGCAGTCAGGGACCACAGCGATATCACGCCGGATATCGCCGCGCATATCGGTGAGGGTATAAATTATATTCAGGTCCATCCCACATTCCTTTATGAAAGCCTCTGGAATGTGCTGGTACTGGCGGTTATGCTGTTTTATCGCAGACATCAGAAATTTCACGGGGAGATCTGCCTGCTCTATCTGGGAGGATACGGACTGGGCCGCTTTGTGATTGAGGGGATACGAACGGATCAGCTTCTGATACCGGGGACACAGATCGCGGTATCGCAGATGATAGGGATATTGTGTTTTGTGGGAGCGATCGTCACGGATGTGACAGTGCGGTGCGTGAGAAGAAAAAAGAATTCCGCATCCGGGACGGAAGAGACATCCAAAGAAAACTGAATAAACAGATAAAAATAACAGGTAAACGGGAGTGCTCTGCGGACAAAAAGCAGGGCATTCTTTTTTTTGTGTGTCATGAACCTGACGGCGCACTTTTTCCTGAAGATAAAATTTCTTAAGATTTTACTTGCCACGGTGGGTGGTTTGGTATAAAATTGGTCTATAAGTGGTGGAAAGTGGAGGCAAGTGGTTTGAAGTGGAGACCAGTTCCATTTTCCGTGGCAGACCACTTTTGAAAGCGGGTGATTAGTGTGAAAAATCGGAGATTTTTCACACGCGAATTTGGGCCTGCGGCCCAAAGTTCGCAGGTTGTGGAAGGGCATGGATATCGTTATGTTCATGGGTGAATACAATCATACGATAGATGCAAAAGGCAGGTTGATCATTCCTTCAAAGTTCCGTGAGATTCTGGGAGACGAATTCGTGGTGACAAAGGGGCTTGACGGCTGTCTGTTTGTGTATGACAACCATGAGTGGCAGAAATTCGAGGAAAAACTGAAAGGTCTTCCTCTGAACAGCCCGGACGCCCGTAAATTTACCCGTTTCTTTCTTGCGGGAGCCACGACCGCGGAAGTGGACAAGCAGGGAAGAATATTGATACCGGGAGTACTCCGGGACTTTGCCGCATTGGAGAAAGATGTCACGCTGATCGGTGTGGGCGGCAGAGTGGAGATCTGGAGCAAGGAGAGATACGAAGGAACCGTTACCTATGAGGATATGGATGAGGTGACGGAGCATATGACACAGCTGGGTCTGATCATATAGAGATAAAAGGTGCAAGCGTAGAGATGTCATTTAGTCATTATTCCGTGTTACTTCGCGAGACTGTTGAAAATCTGAATATAAGGCCGGACGGCGTGTATGTGGACGGTACGCTGGGAGGCGGGGGACATGCCCTGGAGATAGTCGGGCGGCTCTCCGCAGAGGGCAGATTTCTCGGTATAGACCAGGACGGAGATGCCATAGATGCCGCGGGGGAGAGATTGGCGGCTTTTGCGGACAGAGTGACGCTTGTCAGAAGTAATTTTGGCAGCATGAAAGCAATTCTGGCAGAAGAGGGAATCGGAGGCGTGGACGGTATTGTTCTGGATCTTGGCGTTTCTTCTTATCAGCTGGACACGCAGGAGAGAGGGTTTTCCTATCGGTATGACGCGAAGCTGGACATGCGGATGGATCAGAGACAGAGCCTTTCAGCGGAAGAGATCGTAAACGGATATTCGGAGGAGGAACTCTTTCGGATCATCAGAGATTACGGGGAAGAACATTTTGCGAAAAGTATTGCCAGGCATATCGCGGCGGCAAGACAGGAAAAAAAGATAGAGACTACCGGGCAGCTGAATGAGATCATACGGGCATCCATACCGGCAAAAATGCGGCAGGACGGACATCCGTCCAAGCGGACCTTTCAGGCGATCCGCATCGAATGCAACCATGAACTGGAAGTGCTGGAAAAATCGCTGGATGAGATGATTGAAAGTCTGAATCCGGGAGGGAGACTCTGTATTATCACATTTCATTCACTGGAAGACCGGATCGTGAAAACCGCGTTCAGAAAGCAGGAAAACCCATGTATCTGTCCGCCGAACTTTCCAATGTGTGTGTGCGGCAGGGTTTCCGCGGGAACCGTGATTACGAAAAAGCCCATTGTGCCGTCAGAGGAGGAACTGGGAGAAAACAGCCGCTCTAAGAGGGCAAAAGTGCGAGTGTTTGAAAAGACACAGAAGACATCAAAAGTAACATGAAAGAAGAGTGAGAAGAGAGAAAGAAGGTAGAAGTCATGGCAGCACATCAAAGAAAAAGGACAGCATCGGGAAGATATGCATACCAGAGACAAACTACATACAGAGATATTTATGTAGACGGAAATACGGCCAGAGAACTGGACGTCAGAACGGCGATTCATGAAAAACAGAAGAAACCGCTGAGCCACACTGCCAGGAAGAACCGCGAGAAAGCGCATCACATGAATATAGGATATGTATTGTTTCTTGTGGCTGCGCTGGT
>JAAVAG010000179.1 GCA_014804185.1 Lachnospiraceae bacterium | reverse complement strand
TGCAGCCAAATAAGGGAGGCCCCAGAAACGTATACCTTTTAGCGGGACCTCCGGGAGTGGGAAAGACTTATATGGCTAAGTTGTTTGCCAAGAAATTAGGATTTCCTTTTAAACAGTTTGATATGGCAGGGTATTCCGGGGAATATGCAGAAAGAGATTTGCATGGCTGGCCTCCTCAGTATAAAGATACTGATACCGGGGGTGTGCTTACAGAGTTTGTGGATGAAAATCCACGGTGCGTTCTTTTGTTTGATGAGATAGAAAAGGCAGGCAGTGGTGTTATACGAATCTTTTTGCAGATTTTGGATGAGGGAGTCTGCAGGGATAGATTTCATGAGAAGAATGTATCGTTTAAAGACACTATTATTTTTTTTACAACCAATGCAGGCCGTCAGCTTTACAGTGATGCACGGAATGAAAATCTTACGCTGCTTCCGGATAAGGTGGTGATCGATGCACTGGAGAAAGCTATAGATTCGAAAACCAAACAGCCTTATTTCCCTCCGGAAATACTTTCGAGAATGTCTTCGTACACAGTTCTGATGCTGAATCATTTAAAGGCGGATGCAATTCTTGAACTGGTGGAGAAAGATATAAAGAATCGGTTAAAGAAAATAGAAAAGCAATTTGGCTATGACCTAAAGCAGGGAAAAGAATATCTGGCCAGGACCATATTATATTCCATGGGCGGAAGCGCGGATGCCAGGAATGCTTCCAAAATAGCAGGCAAGTTCATTAATAAGGAAATGTATGAGTTTTTGAAACTGGTAGAGGAAAAGCAGGGGCTGGATGAAAGCGGATTGGTCAGAAGGATCGAATGGAAATGTGATTTTGAAGATATCCCAGAAGAAATCAGAGACTTCTATTTCGGGGAAAGGGGCTGTGTGATTCCTGTCTTTGGAACAGTGAAATACGAGTCGATCAGCAGAATAAAAAATAATAATGTACGTGTGGAGAACACTGTGGATATCAATGAGTTTATGAAAATGATCCATAAGGAAAATGTTCTTTTCACAGTCATTGACTACATATATGGTCTTGAAAATGTGGAAAACGGGCTGAATATTGTGGATGCCAGGGCGATCGGACGGGATGTCTTCTTAAAACTTCGGGAGGAAGATAAAGAAATTCCAGTGTATATTTTGGACGGAAGTCGTGGACACGCCTATACGGAAAAAGAAAAAAATACCCTTATGAAAAGAGGGGTTGGAGGATTTATCGAGAGTAAATATTTTAGAAGCCAGCTGGAGGATACCTACAAGGACGTATGCTGTCAGGCGGCAATGGAGACATTGACAGCGCGGCATCAGGTTCTGACGTATGAAACCAAAAAAGAATTTGATGAGAAGACCAATGTTGGAAGTATCATTTTTTATGATTTCAAGCTTGAAACGGCAGTGGAGACCGAGGATAAGTCTTCAATGCTGTCCGATGATCTGCGTCCGAATAAAAGATGGGATGATATTTATGTGTCAGAGTATCTCAAAAAGGAGCTCGAACTTTTTATTAATTATCTCCGAAATCCTAAGAAGTATAAGGGAAGCGGAGTGAGACCGAGAGGAGTTCTGCTGTATGGACCTCCTGGAACCGGCAAGACCTCTCTGGCAAAGGTTGTGGCCTCGGAATCCGGAGTGAATTTCTTGTCCATCAGCGCAAGCGAGCTGCTTAATGGAGGTCCTGAGAAAGTACAGGATGAATTTCGTATCGCGAGAAAATATGCACCTGCAATCCTGTTCATTGATGAGATTGATGCCATCGGTATGAAACGGGAATATTCAAATGCGCCAAATCCGGTTCTGAACGCATTGCTGACCGAGATGGATGGGTTTAAGAAAGCAGACAGTAAGCCGGTATTTGTCATGGCGGCCACGAATCTTGGAAACAAAATTGACTTCGCTCTCCAACGTCGTTTTGACTTGCCGTTCAAGATGGACTATTTGGATGAGGAGGGAAGAAAGTGGCTTCTGAAAAAACTCATAAAAAAGCAGAGTAATATGTTTGAAATTTCGGATGAAAAGCTAAAAAGCATTGTTGACAGGTCTGAGGGATTGAGCCCGGCAATTCTTGAGCAGGTAGTTGAGGCGGCTTTGCGGGAGGGGATTCGGTCAGGCTGCACGATTAAAGACGACTTATTTGATGAAGTGTTTGAAAAACGCACTCTGGGTGAGGAAAGGTTTGACAGATCACCAAAGGAGGTAGAGCGGACTGCATATCACGAGGCAGGGCATGCCCTGGTTGATCTGTACAATGACAGACCACCCGCTTATATGAGCATTGTGGCAAGAGGGAACCATGGCGGATATGTGCGGCCTGGAACAGGGGAAAGCGATTCGACCAGGAAATATTATCTGGAGAGGATCTGTTCTGCACTGGGAGGCAGGGCTGCCGAAATGATATTTGCAGATGTATTAGAGATAGAAGATGGTTTGACACACGGCCCGGCGGGTGATTTGGAGTATGCGACAAACATTGCAGCGGATATGGTGTGTAAGTTTGGAATGTATGAAGAAGAAATCGGATTGGCTGTGATCGGAGTGGGAGAACTTAAAATTGGAGGGATAGAGTATAAATATGACGAAAAGGCAAAAGAGCTAATTAACCGGATTTTATCAGAACAGTTGAAAGAGGCAATACGCATTATTGAGTGTAATAAGGATGCGATGGAACGTCTGGTGAAAGCGGTCATGAATAACGATAACAAGAAGAAGTACCTGACCAGGAAAGAAATCCTGGAGGCGGCAGGCGAACTGAATAAGGAGAAAGATATTCTGAGAAATGATGAAAAATAAAATGAGCTATATTTATGCAATGAGTGACATACATGGATGCCTTGATGCTTTTGAATACGCATTGTCTTTGGTTGACTTTTCCGGTGATAATAAACTTATTCTTTTAGGCGACTATGTACATGGACCAGATAGCTATGGTGTTCTTAAGAAAATCATGCAGTTACAAAATAAATATGGCAGTGATAAGGTGACAGTCCTGCGCGGAAATCATGAAGATATGGTTTGTGACGGAAGGTGGCCCATTGGCGAAGTCGGGGATGAAAATGGTTGTGACCACGAAGGGGATAGTGCCAGATATCTTAAGTGGATACAAAATCTGCCAAGATATTATACGGAAGGAAACACAATATTTGTTCATGCCGGAATTGATGAAGAAGCGGAGGATTTATGGGAGTGGGGAACCGATGATTATATATTTACGGAGAAATATCCGGCGCAGACAGGCAGGTTTTATAATGGCATGCAGATTGTCGCTGGGCATATAGGAACGGCGGAGATATCAGGCAATCCGGGATTTCATGATATTTATTTTGATGGAGAGAGCCACTATTACATAGACGGAACCGTCCTGGAAAGCGGCATGATTCCTGTTATAAAAATTGATACCAAAAACAAAAAGTATTATCGTGTTACAGAAACAGGAGACCGGTTGATTTTGCCTTATAACGTGAAAAATAACACTGAGGAGATCGGGAACTGTTGAAATAAACAGGAAAATATTGTATATTTGGGTAGAAACAGACATTTACAGAGAGGAGAAAGAAAATGGGAATGTCAGATGGGTTTAGCGTAGAAGATCTGGAGAATATAACTGCTCCGCTGGATGATGCGGAACGTTGGGTTATCGCTACATATGCCATGTGGTCTGAGTACTATTCTGAGGGGAACTGGCAGTATATTGCGGGCTCTTCTGTGAAAGAGGAGAATGCCTCACAGATGCAGGTGATGCTGAGCAGGGACTGGGAGATTGATGACAAAGAGGACTTAATGGATACAATCATGTTCCTGACTGCCCTCTATGAGGATGAAGATGATGTCGAACCGGAGGATATTGAGACAGGGGCGTGGGATCTCTGCCGCGCATGCCAGATCCTCGGGATGGCTTTTGTGGCAGGCATGATCAGCCGTGAGGAGATGATGGGTGTTTCCTTAATGGTGGGTAGTTTGATGCAGTGTTATTATCCCTCCTGGTTGGATTTGTACTCCAGCTACCTCAAGGGCTATAAGGAATGGCGTCTGGAAGATGAAGATGATGAAGAGGCACAGGAAGACGTGGAGGAACGTGAGCAGATCGTCAGGAGGCTGCTGATCATGCCTAATGGTCCCTGTTCGGTTCCCTGGAATCTGGAACTGCCGATTGAATTTGAAGAAGACGACGAGGAATACGAAGAGGACGAAGACGACGAGGAATACGAAGACGGGGAGTAAAATCTTCCTGGCGGCAGATCTGGAACATTATAATTGAAATATGCGGTTTTTAGCGGGGCATGGGGATCTGTTTTCTCTATATGCCCCGTTGTGTTTATCCTTTTTCCAAACATTCATGTACTGTGCGAGCGTAATATTACTGTTGATATTTGTGCGGATTGTGGTAGAATACAGTTTGGTTATAGTTTGGAGGCAAGTAATATGTATGTGTTATATTTTTTACTCTGGATCGTATTCAACGGTAATTTCACGCTGGAGATCGGTATCTTCGGTCTGGTGATCGCAGCGCTGATGCTGGCATTTTCGTGTAAGTTTATGGGTTATTCCCTGAAAAAAGAAGTAAAAATCTATAAGAAAGCGTTACTCTTTTTTAAATATGCCTATGTCCTGGTCAAGGAGATTGTGAAAGCTAATTTTGGGGTGATCCGTCTGATTCTCACGCAAAAGGAAGAGATTGAGCCTACGCTGGTGACATTTCGCTCCGATCTGAAGAGCGATCCGGGAAAGGCGCTTCTTGCCAATGCCATCACGCTGACTCCGGGTACGATCACGGTGTCTCTGGAGGGGGATCAGTACACGGTTCATTGTCTGGACGAAAGTCTGGCGGAGGGGATGCAGGACAGTGTGTTTGTGGAATATATCAGGAGATTGGAGGAATAGCCGGGAATGGGTGCGGAAATTGCAGGCCTGGAGCAGGCATATGGATATTTGCTTATGGGTATCTTGATCATAATGGCTCTGTTGGTGATGCTCTGCCTGGTGAGGGCGATCATAGGCCCCAGGATTGCGGACAGGATCGTATCTGTGAATATGATGGGAACTATGGTTATTGTGATTATTGCGATTCTGGCGCTGATGCTGGGGGAGGGGTATCTGGCAGATATCTGTATTATTTATGCCATGATCAGTTTTCTGGCTGTGATCGTGCTGACAAAGGTTTATCTGGGCGTCTACAGAGAGAAGAAAGAGGAGGAGCAGACAGAACGTCGGAAAGGAGGGGAAAATGGAAATCAGGGAGATTTTTGAGTGGCTGCGGTTTCTGGTGGGAGCTGCTTTTTTGTTGGCGGGTGTTTCCATTTTCATTATAGAGATGATAGGGGTTTTCCGGTTCCGCTATGTGCTGAACCGCATGCATGCGGTGGCCATGGGGGATACGCTGGGAATAGGCGCCTGTCTTTTGGGGCTGATTGTGATGAGCGGGATTAACTTTACTTCGCTGAAGCTTTTGGTGGTCATTGTGTTTTTGTGGTTTTCCTCACCGGTTT
Source organism: Lachnospiraceae bacterium (assembly GCA_014804185.1). Taxonomy (GTDB): domain Bacteria; phylum Bacillota; class Clostridia; order Lachnospirales; family Lachnospiraceae; genus Acetatifactor. Next base: position 2,486 of record JAAVAG010000179.1, on the reverse strand, counting down.
CCTCTCATCTGGTGGCCCGGCTGGAGGTGGCCACGGATGAGGAGAGGGAGAAACATTATCGGGTGAAAGATTTGGGCGGCGCGCCGTCCGGCAGTGTATCGTCCGGGAATATGCCGCACACAGGCGGGGAACAGGAGGGAGAGCCGTGACGCTGTTTCTGTGTATTTTGTTGGGGTTTCTGGTGGTCTGCGCCGTTGCGGCCAGCCTGTCCAAAAGTCTTTTGAATACGATTCTGATTTTTATGTCCTACAGTCTGGTGATGTCCATTATCTGGATTCTGTTGGAGGCTCCGGATCTGGCAATTACGGAAGCCGCCGTGGGCGCGGGGGTGACGACAGTGCTCTTCCTGGTGACATTGAAAAAAATTCATGCCATTATCAAAAAGGACGGGGAAGAGGAGAAAGGCGCTGAGTAAATATGAGCAGAAAGGTTTCGGAAGAAGAATATCAAAAAACATTTTCATATAAGTTCAGACAGTGGCTGAACGCGGAAAAGGATCCGTTTCTGAATACGGTGGAGATGAAGCGTCAGGAACCCTTTTATGAAGATCCGCAGGTGATAGCCCGGAGAAAGTGGGAGAGAAAACTGCTTGCGGAGAAAGCTTACGATCTGGAGCACAATGCCAAAATCAGGGTTTTTCATAAGATATACAGATGTTTCAGCGTGCTTTTCTGTATTTTTCTGGTGCTGATGCTTCTGGAGGCGGTGTCATTCCTTCCCACTTTCGGACAGGCGGATAATCCGGCCAACAATGAGGTGGCTGCCCGGTATCTTGAGAAAGGGCTGGAGGAGACCGGAGCGGTGAATCTGGTCACGGGAATGATTCTGGACTATCGGGCTTTCGATACGCTGGGGGAATCTCATGTGCTTTTTATCGCCACATGTACGGTCCTCATTCTTCTGCGGGCGGACGGAAAGAAAAAGGGTGATGCGGGGAAAGATATCGATGAGGCGAATGACAGGGTCTATGAACCGAAAAACGATGTGATCCTGCAGACCGTAGCCAGGATTCTGGTTCCCCCTATTTTCATTTTCGGGATCTATATTGTTCTGGCAGGGCATCTTGGCCCGGGCGGGGGATTTTCCGGGGGCGCGGTGATAGGAGCAGGGTTGATTCTGTATCTGAATGCTTTTGGATTTGCCCAGACGGAGAGATTTTTTACGGCAAAAACTTATCGGAGAATGAGTTTTGGCGCGCTGGCCTGCTACAGTCTCGCCAAGAGTTATTCTTTTTACACAGGCGCCAACGGTATAGAGAGTATCATTCCTCTGGGAACTCCGGGGGCGATTCTCAGCAGCGGGCTGATCCTTCTTTTGAATATCTGTGTGGGCGTTGTGGTGGCAGGTACGATGTACACATTTTATGTCATGTTCCGCAAAGGAGGTTATTAACAAAGATGGATTTTTCAAATCTTTTTAGAAACTATCCGGAGGCAGTGGCCATGATCCTCTTTGGCATCGGGTTTTCCAATCTGCTGCTCCAGAAAAATCTGATCAAAAAGATTATCGGCCTGAATATCATGGACACCGCCACATATCTGTTTCTGGCTCTGAAAGGATATATCGAGGGCAGAAAGCCGCCCATTGCGGTGGACGGGATCCAGAGTGCGGATGCTTTTGTAAATCCCATTCCCAGCGGTCTGGTGCTGACGGGTATTGTTGTATCCGTATCCGTAACTGCGCTGATGCTGTCTTTGACCATACGGCTGTACCGCAGGTATCATACGCTGGATCTGGATGAAATTACTGCCCTGCTGAAAAAAGAGGGCAAGATGTGAGCGGTTTGCTTTAGTTCTGAATGCATGCCCGCGGGAAGCGGGCAGGGGGTATCATAATGGATTTTGTACGGAATTTTCCCTTTATCACAATTCTTCTGACATTGTTTTCCGGCCCGCTGTGTATGATGCTGAATGGAAAGTGGGCCAGACGGGTAAACACGGCGGTGATCGTGACAGACGGGCTTTTGTCCGCGGCAGTGTTGTTTTATGTGAGACAGACGGGACAGGAATTTGTGTATCGTATGGGGCATTTCCCGGCGCCCTGGGGCAACGAGATCAGAGCGGGGACGCTGGAAGCTTTAATGGCCTGTTTTTTCTGTGTGATCATGCTGCTGTCCATGGCGGGAGGAGCGGCGGAGCGGAGAGAGGAGATAGAGGAGAGTAAGCAGAATCTATACTATGTGATGGTAAATCTGCTGCTCTGTTCTCTGCTTGCCCTGATTTATACCAATGACCTTTTTACGGCTTATGTATTTGTGGAGATCAACACCATATCCGCCTGCGGGCTGATTATGATCCTGCAGAGCGGGAGAACCATCGAGGCAGCCATCCGATATATGATTATGAGTCTGCTTGGCTCGGGTCTGCTGCTGCTGGGTCTGTGTTTTCTGTATGACCTGACGGGGCATCTGCTGATGAGCAATATTCAGGAAGCCGTGCAGCGGCTGGTGGAGGACGGCAGTTATCATATTCCGCTGCTGGCGTCCG
>JAAVAG010000178.1 GCA_014804185.1 Lachnospiraceae bacterium | reverse complement strand
CGGTGTTTTTTGAACCGGGGACGCCTGACGCCAGAATTGCCGAGATCGGCGACTTGATCCGGGTGAGGCAGGAAGTGTCTCAGGTGACGTTCCTCACCGCGGATGACGCATGGGAAGATCTTAAGGAAAAAATGAACTTTGGTGAATACGCGGAAGGGTTTCCTGACAATCCGCTGGAAAATTCCTCCAATTATCAGATTTATCTCAATGATGTGTCCATGCAGGACAGCCTGGTAGGGTATCTGCTGTCGATCCCGGAGGTGCGCAGGGTTAATCGTTCGGATGCGCTTGCCTCTATTTTGTCGGGGGTGAATATGATGGTGGCCTATGTGTCGGTGGGGATTATAGTGATTCTGCTGGCGGTTTCCATATTCCTGATCAGCAATACTGTCACTATTGGTATTTCCGTGAGACAGGAAGAGATCAATATCATGAAATACATAGGAGCGACAGACTTTTTTGTGCGGGCTCCCTTTGTAATAGAGGGAATTCTGATCGGTCTGATTGGTGCGGCGATTCCGCTGGGAATGATTTATTTTTCCTATAACAAACTGATCAGCTACGCTATGGATACATTCCCCATGCTTGTCAGTCTGCTGAATTTCCTGACGGTGGACGAAGTCTTCTCGGTTCTCACTCCGATCTCGCTGGGTGTGGGCGTGGGAATCGGTTTTCTGGGCAGTTTCAGTACGGTCAGGAAACATCTGCATGTGTAGGAGACAGCGTCCGGAAATACCGGGAGAAGTTGTTGGAGAATGTTTGGGATGGAGAGAAATATGATGAAGAAATACAGGGCAGTCATCGCGCTGCTGCTGTGCGCGGTATTAATTCTGGCATTTCCCGCCTCGGGGGAGGCGTCGAGTCTGTCTTCGATTACCTCGGACAGCATCAAGGATAAACAGAATCAGATTTCGAAGGCGGAACAGGAGAAAAAGGATCTCCAGAACATGCTTACGGATGTGAAGAAGATCGTGAAAAATCTGGAAAGTCAGAAAAACGATCTGAAAAAATATGTGGAGCAGCTGGACAAAAATCTCGAGGAAATTCAAAATAAGATTGCTGAACTGGAAAACATGATCATAGATAAGGAAAAGCAGATCGAGGAGACAGAGGCTGAACTGGCGGAGGCCCAGCGGAAAGAAGAAAACCAGTATGAAGCCATGAAGATCCGACTGCAGATGATGTATGAGAGCGGGGACAGCTACTATCTGGATCTGATCTTCAGCGGCGGCGGGTTTGTGGATATGCTCAATCAGCTGGAGTATGCCGAGCAGCTTGCACAGTATGACAGGGATAAGCTGAACGAATATATGATGAACAGGGAACTGATCGAGTACTGCAAGCTGCAGCTGGAAGCGGAAAAGGAAGTGCTGGATGAGGCAAAGGCCAGCGTAGAGCAGGAGAAAGCGTCCATAGAAACATTGATCAGCGAGAAAGAACAGACAATCAGGGAATACGAGACGAATATCAATACCCAGCAGCAGGCGTTGAAAGAATACGAGGAAGAGATTGCGGCGCAGGAGCAGCTGATCAAGGATCTGGAGGCTGCGGTGGCAGCGGAAAAGAAAAAGCTGATGGAACAGAATATGGCGGTGATGAAATATGACGGCGGCATGTTCAAGTTTCCGATGGCCTCCTATACAAGGATATCAAGCCCGTTCGGTATGCGTATGCATCCCACACTGCACGTAAACAAGATGCATAACGGGGTGGATTTTGCCGCTCCCACGGGTACGGCCATCTATGCGGCGTATGACGGGAAAGTGGTGGCTGCGTCTTACTCTTCCTCTATGGGAAATTATGTTATGATAGACCATGGGAGCGGACTGTACACGATCTATATGCATGCGTCCAAGCTGCATGTCTCCACGGGAGATGTGGTAGTCAAGGGGGAGACCATCGCGGAGGTGGGAGCAACGGGAAATGTTACGGGACCGCACCTGCATTTCAGCGTGAGGCTGAACGGAGAGTATGTCAACCCGATGGATTATCTGTCAAGTTAGCGCAGGCGCTGATATAGAGTCGGGATGATAATCGGAAAGTAAGGAGGGAAAGCCGGGCGCAGCCTGGCGGAAGTGAAATGGAAGACCAATTGGATGTGCAAAAAAACACTCGTAATCATGCGGGGAGAAAGTATTTCTGGGGGGGCATGTTTTCGGGACTTCTGCTTGCACTGTTTCTGATGAGAGTGGTGTATGCCAGCATGGGGCTGCAGAAGTATCTGGAGACCCGCAGCGCGGACAATCAGGCGAATGCGGGAAAACAGGATGACAGCGCCGGAGCGCCGGGGCAGGCCGCCTCTGAGGAACTGCTTCAGAAGATGCAGCTTGTAGAGGCCATTATAGACAGGTACTTCTATCAGGAAGATACAGATAAACAGGCGATGATAGACGGCGCTCTCAAGGGAATGGTCAATTCTCTGGGGGATCCCTATTCGGAATATTATACGGCGCAGGAACTGGCGGATGTCCTGGATGATATCCAGGGGATTTACTATGGTATCGGCGCATATGTGCAGATGGATACAGATATGGGGCTGGGCTTTATCAGCGGAGTGATAGAGGGCGCTCCGGCATCCGAAGTGGATATCAGGGAAGGAGACTACATCTATGCGGTGGACGGCGTGGAAGCCTATGGAAAAACACTGACAGAAGTGGTTGCTATGATCAAGGGGCCTGAGGGGAGCAAAGTCACCATCACTTTTATCCGGCAGGGGCAGTATGTGGATGTAGAAGTGGAAAGACGCCAGGTGGAGTCTCCTACGGTGAATTCCGAGATGTATGAGGGAGGAATGGCGTATATTCAAATTACAGAGTTTGACGAAGCGACCATCGACCAGTTTGCGGACGCCATGGCGGTTGCGAGGGGATCGGAGATGAAAGGACTGATTCTGGATCTGCGCAGCAATCCCGGCGGCAGCCTGAATGCGGTGGTGGAGATTGCCAGGCAGATGCTTCCGGAGGGAATGATTGTCTATACCGAAGATCGGGCGGGAAATCGCAGAGAATACAAATGTGACGGCGACAGAAAGCTGGAAGTGCCCATGGTAGTGCTGGTAAACGGTAATTCCGCAAGCGCGTCCGAGATTCTGGCGGGAGCCATCAAGGATTATGGCATCGGCAGGCTGCTGGGAACCACCACTTTCGGAAAAGGGATTGTGCAGCAGCCCATCTCCCTGGGAGACGGCTCGGCGGTGAAACTGACCATCAGCAGTTATTTTACGCCCAACGGTATCAATATCCACGGCACCGGGATAGAGCCGGATGAGGTCTGTGAATTTGACGGCGAGAGATATTACAGCGATGAGAAGTACGATAACCAGCTGGAAAGGGCCAAAGAAGTACTGGCGGAAATGATAAAGGGACAGAACTGAGGCGATTATAAACAGATAAAAAGAGACAGGAGTATTCCGGGCGGATGGGACACTCCTTTTCTTTTGTCCTAAAATATGAATGTAAAAATTAACGGCGATATGAAGAGAACAAAAATTCGGAACAAATGTTCTAAAAATTGCGGTTTTCATCTATACAAATAAAATTTACTATGGTATAATCAGAGATGCTTTTGTGCTGCTGACATTTCGCGCATTTGGATTAAGGAGGCGATTTGGGGATGCAAAATGAACAAAAATCGTTCATCGAACAAAAACCGTTCATCGAACAAAAACCTTTCAAACTTCATTCCGAATATAAACCCACCGGCGACCAGCCGCAGGCGATAGAAGCCCTTGTAAAAGGATTCCAAGAAGGGAACCAGTTCCAGACTTTGCTGGGCGTAACCGGATCCGGCAAGACCTTCACTATGGCAAACGTCATCCAGCAGCTGAACAAGCCGACTCTGGTGATCGCGCATAATAAGACCCTGGCCGGTCAGCTGTACGGCGAGTTCAAGGAGTTCTTCCCGGAAAACGCGGTAGAGTATTTTGTGTCCTACTATGATTATTATCAGCCGGAGGCTTATGTTCCCTCGTCGGATACTTATATTGCAAAGGATTCCGCCATCAACGAGGAGATTGAAAAACTTAGACTTTCCGCCACGGCGTCTCTGACGGAGCGGCGGGATGTGGTAGTGGTGGCCAGTGTTTCCTGCATCTATGGCCTGGGAAGTCCCGACAGCTATCGGGAAATGGTGGTTTCCCTGCGGCCGGGCATGATCAAGGACAGGGATCAGGTGATCCGGGAACTGATCGACCTGCAGTACGACAGAAACGAGATGGACATCAAGAGGGGAACTTTCCGGGTCAGAGGGGATGTGCTGGAGATTTATCCGGCGCAGGGAGGAGACTTTCTGATCCGCATAGAATTTTTCGGGGATGAGATTGACAGAATCAGTGAGACCGATCCGCTGACCGGGCAGGTACATGCCACCCTGAACCACATCTCAATCTTTCCGGCTTCCCACTATGTGGTTCCCCAGGAACAGATCAAAAAAGCCTGCGACAGGATCGAGAGTGAACTGGAGGAGAGAATACGGTTCTTTAAAGGGGAGGACAAGCTGCTGGAGGCACAGCGTATTTCGGAGCGCACAAATTTCGACATAGAGATGCTGCGGGAGACAGGATTCTGCTCCGGCATAGAAAATTATTCCAGACATTTAAACGGGACGGCGCAGGGAGAGCCGCCGGCCACGCTGATGGATTATTTTGGCGATGATTTTCTGATTATTATAGACGAGTCTCACATGACGGTGCCTCAGATCCGGGCCATGTATGCCGGGGACAGATCCAGAAAAAATACGCTGGTGGACTATGGATTCCGTCTGCCCTCCGCGCTGGACAACAGGCCGCTGGAATTCGGTGAGTTTGAGAGCCATATCGATCAGCTGCTGTTTGTGTCTGCCACGCCGTCGGACTATGAGAGCGAACACGAACTGCTCAGGGCGGAACAGATTATCCGGCCTACAGGGCTTCTGGACCCGGAAGTGACGGTAAAGCCTGTGGAGGGGCAGATTGACGATCTGGTGGGAGAGGTGCGCAGAGTAACGGAGAGAGGAGATAAGGTTCTGGTGACCACGCTGACCAAGCGGATGGCGGAAGATCTGACCGATTATATGCGGGATGTGGGCATACGGGTGAAGTATCTGCATTCCGATATCGACACACTGGAGCGGGCCGAGATCATTCGGGATATGCGCCTGAATGTGTTTGACGTTCTGGTAGGGATCAATTTGCTCCGGGAGGGGCTGGATATCCCGGAGATCTCTCTTGTGGCGATTCTGGATGCGGATAAGGAGGGATTTTTGAGATCTCAGACATCCCTGATTCAGACGATTGGCCGGGCTGCCAGAAATGTGGACGGACGTGTGGTCATGTATGCCGACAATGTGACGGATTCCATGAACGCCGCCATCACGGAGACGAACCGCCGCCGGGAGATCCAGATGAAATACAATGAGGAGCACGGTATCACGCCGCAGTCGATCCGAAAGGCGGTGCGGGATCTGATCAGTATTTCCAGGGTGGTGGAGCAGGAGGAGGTCAGATTCGAAAAGGATCCGGAATCCATGAACCGCAAAGAACTGGAAAAATTGATTGCGGAAGTACAGAAGAAGATGCAGAAAGCGGCGGCGGATCTGAATTTTGAGGCGGCGGCGCAGCTGAGAGACAGAATGATGGAACTGAAAAAAGAGTTACAGGAAAGGGATTGAGTGCAGTCATGGAAGAAGTGCAGAAAATGCGCCCCAGGCAGTATATTAAAATAAGAGGGGCAAGGGAGCATAATCTGAAAGATATAGATGTGGATATTCCCAGAAACGAGTTTGTGGTGCTGACGGGACTGTCGGGTTCCGGGAAATCCTCGCTGGCATTTGACACCATCTATGCAGAGGGACAGCGCAGATATATGGAGTCCCTCTCCTCCTATGCCAGAATGTTTCTGGGACAGATGGAAAAACCGGATGTGGACAAGATAGAAGGACTCTCACCGGCCATATCCATAGATCAGAAATCAACAAACAGAAATCCGCGGTCCACGGTTGGAACCGTCACGGAAGTCTATGATTATTTCAGACTGCTCTATGCGCGGATCGGGATTCCGCATTGTCCGCAGTGCGGCAGAGTCATAGCCAGACAGACAGTGGACCAGATGGTGGATCAGATCATGGCATTGGAGGAGGGCAGCAGGTTGCAGCTGCTCGCACCGGTGGTCAGGGGCCGGAAAGGCGAGCACGCCAAGGTGCTGGAGAGGGCAAAGCGGAGCGGCTATGTGCGCGTGCGCATAGACGGAAATATGTATGAACTCTCGGAAGAAATCAAGTTGGAGAAAAACATCAAACATAATATTGAGATCATAGTTGACCGACTGGTGGTGAAAGCGGGGATCGAGCGCAGACTGACGGATTCCATCGAGACGGCGCTGGAACTGTCGGAGGGGCTTCTGGAGGCTGACATTATCGGCGGAGAGACCATGAGTTTCAGTCAGAGTTTTGCCTGTCCGGACTGTGGGATCAGTATCAGCGAAGTGGAACCGCGCAGTTTTTCTTTCAATAATCCGTTCGGTGCGTGTCCGGTGTGCTTCGGGCTGGGCTATAAGATGGAGTTTGACCCGGAACTGATGGTGCCGGACAGGAGCCTGAGCATCAATCAGGGCGCCATTGCCGTGACGGGATGGCAGTCCTGCCAGGAGCCGGGAAGCTTTACCAATGCGATTCTGCAGGCGCTTTGTAAGGAGTATCAATTTGACCTGGATACCCCTTTTGAGAAATATCCGGCCAAAATTCAGGAGATTCTTCTGCACGGTACGGGTGGCAGAGAGGTGGAAGTGCACTATGTGGGCCAGCGGGGCAGAGGCGTGTATCCGGTAGCCTTTGAAGGCATTGTCAAAAACGCGGAGCGCAAGTACCGCGAGACGGCGTCTGACTATATGAAACAGGAGTATGAGTCGTTTATGCGGATCACTCCCTGCAAAGAGTGCGGCGGCATGCGGCTGAAGCGGGAGTCGCTGGCAGTGACCGTGTGCGACAGGAACATATATGAGATCACGTCCATGTCCATAGCCGCGCTGTATGACTTTCTGCAGGACATGCAGCTGACGCATCAGCAGCAGCTGATCGGCGGACAGATTTTGAAGGAAATCCGCGCCAGAATAGGTTTTCTTGTGGATGTGGGGCTGGAGTATCTCTCTCTTTCCAGGGCCACCGGAACACTCTCGGGCGGCGAGGCGCAGCGCATCCGGCTGGCGACTCAGATCGGCTCCGGACTGGTGGGAGTATGCTATATTCTGGATGAGCCCAGCATAGGTCTGCACCAGAGGGATAACGACAAACTGATCGCCACACTGAAAAACCTGAAAGATATGGGGAATACTTTGATTGTGGTGGAGCATGATGAGGACACTATGCGTGCGGCGGATTACATCGTGGATATCGGACCCGGGGCAGGTTCCCACGGCGGCAAGGTAGTGGCCTGCGGCTCGGTGGACGATATTATGAGGGTACCGGAATCCGTCACCGGACAGTACCTCACCGGAGCGGTGCAGATCCCGGTGCCGCCCAGCCGGAGAAAGCCTGCGGGCTGGCTTACGGTGATGGGAGCGCAGGAGAACAATCTGAAGAAAATCAATGTGAAATTTCCCGTGGGTGTCTTCACCTGCGTGACCGGTGTGTCCGGTTCCGGTAAGAGTTCTCTTGTAAACGAGATTCTTTATAAGCACCTGGCGAGAGATTTGAACCGTGCCAGATGCATTCCGGGCAGACACACGGGAATCAAGGGAATCGAGCAGCTTGACAAGGTGATTAATATTGACCAGTCGCCCATTGGGCGCACACCCCGGTCAAATCCGGCCACATATACGGGCGTCTTTGACCAGATCAGGGATTTGTTTGCATCCACGCAGGACGCCAAGGCGAAAGGATATAAAAAGGGCAGATTCAGCTTCAATGTTAAGGGCGGACGGTGTGAGGCATGCAGCGGCGATGGCATTATCAAGATTGAGATGCACTTTCTGCCGGATGTATATGTACCCTGTGAAGTCTGCGGCGGAAAGCGCTATAACCGGGAGACGCTTGAGGTAAAATACAAGGGAAAGAGTATTTACGACGTACTGGATATGACAGTGGAGGAGGCGCTTCCCTTTTTTGAGAATCTGCCTTCCATACACCGGAAAATAGAGACGCTGTATGATGTGGGACTTTCCTATGTGAAGCTGGGACAGCCATCCACCGAACTGTCCGGGGGCGAGGCGCAGCGCATTAAGCTGGCTACGGAACTTTCCAGGCGCAGCACCG